>JACOUJ010000061.1 GCA_016177865.1 Candidatus Rokuibacteriota bacterium | reverse complement strand
CCCGATGAGCCACTGGACCCACATGGGCGCCATCCCCGCGGCGCCGAGCACCCAGAGGTCACGGTGCCGGAAGACGGTGCCGATTCCCGCGCCGCCGTCCTCCTCGCCGACCCGATCGCCGCGCGCCGCCGCGGGCTCGGGGACGAACCGGCCGATGAGCGCGGCGGAGGCGAGCGGCAGGACCATGAGCACCAGGAAGACCCCGCGCCACGGCATGATCTCCCCGAGGGCGCCGCCGACGATCACCCCCAGCGCGTTCCCGAGCCCGAGGCCCGAGAACGACACCCCCTGCCCCGCCGCGAGCCGGTCGCGCGGGGTCGCCGCCGCGATGATCGGGCGGTCGTTCGCGAAATACATCCCCTGTGCCAGGCCGGTGACGAGCCGGGCGACCGCGACGACCAGGAGCGTGCGGGCGAGCCCGGTCATCAGGGTGGACAGGGCCACGAGCAGGATCCCGGCGATCAGGACGCGCTTTCGCCCGAAGCGGTCCCCCAGGAGCCCCGCCGGGATCTGCATGGCGATGTAGCCGTAGAAGAAGACCGAGAAGAGGAAGCCCGCCTCGGCGTGGCTCAGGCGGAACTCCGCCATGATCGGCTCGAGCAAAGGCGAGAAGGCCATGCGCACCATGTAGTTGGCGATCCAGCCGAAGACGAGGAGGGCCCAGACGGTGTGGTAGGCCTGCCAGGGCATGGCGCGAGCGAGTATGGCGGCGCGGCTCCGAGGGGTCAAGCGACCGCGCCGTAGGCGCGGTCCATGTCATCGAAGAAGAGCCACCACAGCGTGAGCGACGTCCGCACGGCCTCCCGGATTCCCTGCTGGATCGCGTCGGTCGTGGCATGACGGACGACGATGTGGTCGCCGACGTCGGAGTGCTCGGCGTCCGCGAACTCGTGGACGTCCCAGAAGGCCACCGCCTCCTTGGAGAGCCCGTAGTGGCGTTGGAGCGCGTCGGCGAACGCGCCGAAGTTGCCCACGACCTGTCCCTCGGCGGCGAGGTTGATGGCGGCCACGCCCTCGAGGAACGGGCGCTGGGTCGTCGACAGCTCGAACCAGTGGATGAGCGCCAGCGTGCCGGGCAGCGGCTCCGTGGCGAGCACCTCCCCCCGGCTCAGGCCGAGTCCGGCGCAGAAGTCGAGGAAGAGCTCCGGGTGGGGTTTCGACTTGCTCAGCCGGCCGGTTTCCTCCTCGTAGACCGACTCGGCGAGCTTGACGCGCTCCTCTCGGTACGGGCACCGGGAGTGGAGCGCGCTCACGGCCCGGGGAAACTCCGCGACCTGGAGGAAGAATTGCCTGGCAAACCCCTGAAGCTGAGATCGGCTGAGCCGGCCCTCGGAGATCTTCCACCAGAGCGGATGGCCGCCGAAGCTCCGCCCCTGGCGGATCAGCTCCATGAGCTCCTGGACGAACGCCGCCTTGCCGAGCGCCATCGCGTGCGCCTCCTGCCGAGGAATATGGAGTTACCATACACCGCCAGCGAGTCCGCGCGCGAGTCCCGCAGGCGCCTGCGCGCGGGCGGGCCGGCGGCCCGGCCCGGACCGATTGCTGCTACATCGTGGACGAGATCCACGCGGTCGCGGGCTCGAAGCGGGGCGTCCACCTCGCCGTCACGCTCGAGCGCCTGGCCGATCTCGCCGAGATGCCGCCCGTGCGGATCGGGCTCTCGGCCACCGTGGAGCCTGTTCAGGAGATCGCCGCGCTCCTCACCGGTCTCGAGTCGAGCACGACCTCCTGGAGCTCCGTCGCGGCCGGCGAGGTGCGCCAGAGCATGGCGTTCACGTTGAGCGCCGCGCACAGGAGCTCGCCGAGGATCCCGGGGACCGACCCTGTATCGAGAAGTAGGCGAAGAACCCTGGGTGGTTCCAGTGGGTGATCCCGGGCAGGATCAGGCGCTCGAAGTCGGCGAGGATCGCGTCGAGGGACTCGGGCGCCCCAGGCGCCGTGGCGGGCAAGGCGCCCCGGACGTCTCCGGGCTTGACGCGCGCCAGGACCGGCACGCGCTCGGGATGCGCGAGGTACTCGGCGATCCAGTCCACCACCCGGTAGCCGTAGCGCTGGAAGACTTCGGAGTCCAGATCGCCCAGTGGCCCGGCCACGGGTTCGCGGTCGCGCGGGGAACTCAAAGGCGCGTCCTCCTACCGAAGAATGCGGCCCAGGCCAGGCGTGCCGGCAGTCCATATCTCCGACTCATGCTGACACGGAACAATCGCGTCACTGAAGGTGTGAATCGTGACCGGGGATCCGCGTGGCTCGCGGATCCGTGATACTGGCTATCGCTCTACGCTCCGCCAGAGGTGATCACACGAGCGCGCTGGGTCCCAGCCGATCTTCGGATAGCCTCGCAGCTCACAGGCGCGCAGAATCCGCGCCAAGATCCACCACGATGGTACCTGTGTCGATTGAGCCGTACAAGAGGGTGTCGTAAGTGAGAGCGACGCGCGACGACGGACGGGTCACCTCGCATCGGCTACCGAATCACCTCGTCGCGCCCAGGCTGTGCGTCGCGGCCCCGAGAGGCAGGTCATCCCGTGGCTCGCTCGGGGACAGGTGTCGCTCGAACAGTCCGCCCCCAGCCAATTCGCTGCCAGGCTCGTTCATGCGCCCAGAAGAGGATCACTTTCGTGATCGCTTCAGTGGAGCCAACGATCGCCGCCAGCGAGACATTTCCCGAAAAGAGAAACACCAAGAGCATCGTATCCAGCGTCCCAACGATCCTCCAGCTGACGCCCTTCACCACGCTTCGGATGTGCGTCTCAGTCACGAACGTTCTCCGTCAGCGCCCGAACTGGCGTTTGCAGTGGGTGGACCTCGCTGTGTCTAGATCCGCACGAGGCCAGGTTCTCTCGGCTCCCATTCGCGTGCCCTTCACTCCTGAGGTCCGACCGGAGGCGCCCAGCACACTTGGCCGGAGTCCAGTCGGGCGCGAGCTGGACCTCCGGCCGCCCTCGAGCTGCCGAGCGATTCCTAGCTGGCTCCCCGCACAAAACCCTGACCCTGCAGATGCTCCAGAATCCGGCGCGCGTTCTGCGCCGGCGTGAAGAGCACCGTGTCCAGCGTAATCTCCGGATTCAGCGGCACCTCATAGGGATCGTCGATGCCCGTGAAACCGTGGATCTCGCCCCGCCGTGCCTTCGCGTACATCCCCTTCGTGTCCCGCTGCTCGCACACCTCCAGCGGCGTATCGACGAAGACTTCATTGAAGCGATCCGCTCCCACCATGTTCCGCACGTCTTCGCGCGTGGCACGATACGGGCTCACTGCTGCGCAGACCACCACGCCTCCGTGCCGGACGATCTCGGCCGCCACGAACCCGATCCGTCGGATGTTCGTGTCGCGGTCCTCCTTGCTGAACCCCAGGCCCTTCGATAGGTGCGTCCGCACGACGTCGCCGTCCAGGATGGTGACTTGACGCCCATGCTCGAGCAGCAGGACCGTGAGCACCTCAGCCGTCGTCGACTTGCCGCTGCCGCTCAGTCCGGTGAACCAGACGCAAAGGCCCTGCCGGTGCCGCGGCGGATAGCTCTCGCTCAGGATCTCAGCCACCTCCGGACGCGTGAACCATGCCGGGAGCTTGCGGCCCGCGTTGAGGAACTCCTCACGCACCTGCGTCCCTGAGATCGAGGCGGTCCGCGTCACCGGTGTGATCCGCGAAACCTCTTCGTAGCGACCTTCGTCGGGCAGGTACATCAGTTCCCGAAAAGGCACGACACCGACGCCCAGTTCGTCCTTGAACCGTCCCACCAACTCTTGGGCGTCATACGGACCATAGAACGGCTTGCCGGCCGAGTCCGTGCCAGGACTCGCGTGGTCGCGGCCGATAATCAGATAGTTCGCGCCGTGGTTGCGCCGGATGAGGGCATGCCACAACGCTTCGCGCGGTCCAGCCAAGCGCATCGCGAGCGGGAGCAACGCCAACAGCACGCGTCCCGGCTCGTAGTACCGCTCGGCCAGCGCCTTGTAGGTCCGCACCCGCGTGTAGTGGTCGACATCCCCCGGCTTCGTCATGCCGACCACCGGGTGCAGCAACAACGCGCCGCCGACCTCTTGCGCCGCCCGCTTCGTCAGCTCCTCGTGCACGCGGTGGAGCGGGTTCCGCGTCTGAAAGGCGACGACGTTCGTGTAGCGGGACCCCGCCAGCCGAGTCCGCGTCTCCGCGGGTGTCAGGCGCAGGTCCTGAAAGTCATAGTGGCGCGGCAGATCGAGGACCTGGAGGCGCCCCGAGATGTTGAGCGGGCCCCAGCGCTGCATCTCTGCGACCAGCGGGTGACGCAGATCCTGAGTGCCAAACACCTCCTGCGCCACTTCCCTCCGGTCCCACTCGTAGATCTCCTCGATCGTCATGACCGCAAGCAGCTCGTTTTTCGCGCTCCGCAGCGCGATCTCCCAATCCAATCGCACCGCTGGACCCCGCTCCACCGGCAGCGTCACCAGAATCGGGAAAATGTGGCCGTCGGCCAGGCGCATCTCGCCCAGGACTCGCTCGTGGTCCGCGCGGCCCATGAAGCGGTTCAGTGGGGAGAATCCACCCGTCGCCAGCAGTTCAAGGTCACAGGCTGACCGCTCCGACAGTTGCAACGACGGCAGCCGGTGGGCGCGCGCTCTCAGCTCACTCGCAGCCCCGTCGGGAACGAGCAGGTTCACGAGCACGCTTCCACATGGGAGAATCAGGCCACTTTCCGGGGTCGTCAAGGTGTCCTCCCTTCTCGGACCTAGGGGACGGTCGCCACTACCAAGTCACCGCACAGCCTTCCTCTCGACCACCATGTCCGAGGATTCAGGGTTCCGTCGGCGCCTCGGCCACATCGGTGCTGTTCTCCCCGCAGCGAGGCAGGCCGACGACAAACCGGTCATTCCGCAAATTCGGCTTGTTGTAGGTCAGCGGAGAGGGGTTCTGCCCCTTTCGGGCGGCATTCCGATAGATGCAGTCCCCAGCGGCTACATCCCATTCCATGGTCGGTCCCAGCCGCGGGTAGACGTCGGCTTTGCCTTCGGCAAGCCAGCAGAACTTCAGGGAACTCCCCACCTCGAGTCTGCGCGCGATGTGAAGAGTGCTCAGGTAGTCCTCGAGTGCCGGTGAGGGATGCGAACGACTCTCGACGATGGTCAGCGGAACGGTTCGCTCAGGATCGCTCGAGAAGATCCGCTTCGGCGACGCACCGTCTTCCTGCTTCCATGCCCCCCCGCCCTTGGCGGCGTAATACATCAGGTCGAGCGCTGGTGCGAAGATGACTCCCATCACCGGCTCGGCGTGTTCGATCAGGGCGATGTTGACGGTAAACTCGCCGTTGTGCTTGATGAATTCCTTGCTACCGTCAAGCGGATCGACTAGCCAGAACCGATGCCAGTCCTTGCGCACGGCGTACTCCGGCACAAGGCCCTCTTCGGAGACGACTGGAATCGCCGGGTCGAGGGCTGCGAGGCCGTCAGAGATGATGCGATGAGCCGCACGGTCGGCCAAGGTAAGCGGACTCCCGTCGCTCTTCGGTTGTGCCTCGATCTCTCCCTCGTAGTAAGCGAGGATGGCCTCACCGGCCTCTCGTGCCAGCGCCATTACCCGCCGCAACATGGCTAACACGTCTGCGACGGTTGGAAGATGATGTCTGAGGATCGTCAACGCGCCGTCCCTTGGAGCTCGATCCGAACTTTCGCGAACATGCCGGGAAGAACCCGAGACCCCGCCGGAGGAACGCTGATCTTGACCAGGAACATTCGAGTCCTCGGATCGACTTCGGGGTATACGTAGCTGATCTTGCCTGTCGACGACGTCCGAATCGCGGTGGTCTCCCCTTCGACGTCGAAGCGTAGCGTCATCCCCTCCCGGATGCGGCCGAGATACGGCAGAGGCAGCGCCACTTCCAGATACAGCTTCTCGAGGGAGAGCACATCGAGCAGCGGCGTTTCGGACACCTTCGGGCTGTCGCCCTCCCGCACGTGGATCCTCGACACGACGCCGTTGAAGGGGGCCACGATGAGCGTCTCGTTGAAGTTCGCCCGCGCGACGTCGAGCTGCTTCTGGGCCTTGAACAGCTCCTCTTTGCGCGTTTGCATCGCGGCTTGGGCGTTCCGCACCGCGTCCCGGGATAATTCGAATTCCTTTACCGTGATGAGATCCCGGACCTTGAGGAGGCGCTCGTATTCGCGGGTTGCGGTCTCGAGCGCCCCCCGCACCTCGAGCAAGGCGGCCGCGGCCCGACGCACTTCCGCCGCGGCCGCTTCAACCATTGCGTAACTCGTCTCGTTGTCCATCTCGAGCAACGGCTGGCCCCCGGCGATCACGTCGCCCTCACGCACCAGAATGCGGCGGATCGGACCCGGGACCTTGGACTTGATCACCACCCGCTCGTCCGACCGAATCACTCCCTCCCCGATAACCGTCTCGGCCTCCGCAGGCGGCATGAGGCTGAGCGCGACCAAGGCTCCGTGAAGCAAGGCGACAGGCCAGCGCCCGATCATCGCCGGACTACCAATCGATAGGTCTCGAAGCTGGACCCCGCGGCAGCGGCCAGGCGCGATCGCGCCGTCCCGTAGCGGACGAGCGCCTGGATCCGCTGGTCCTGGGCCCTCGCCACCTCGTCCTGGGCCTCCAGAACCCTGCGGACCGTCGTCAATCCCGCCGCGAGCTGCCGTTCTTGCGCGTCGAGTTGCTCCCGCGCGACCGCGACCCCCGCCGCCGCTGCCATTACCTGCCCCCACGCGGCCGTCATGTCCTGGAAAGCCGTCTCCACCTCGACGCTGATCTGACTCTTCAGCAGGCTGAGCCTGACCCGCTCCTGCCCCAGCCGCAGCCGGGTCTGCTCGAGCCTGCCCAGGGCATCCCTGTTCCCCAGGGGCACCTGGAGTCGCAGCCCCAAAGACCAGGTGAAGTTCCCGTCGTTGAACGCGTCAAAATACGAGCCCTGCCCCCGTGATGCTGCTGCCGGGTCGGTAATGGCCGGCCCGGTTCCGCGACCGGCAAGCCCCGTGTAACCCAGGCTCCCGACAACGTCCAGACTGGGCAGCGTGTTGTTCTTATCCAGCATCTCCTGCAGCACGAGGTTCTCGATGGTCAGTTCCTGACGCAGGATTTCCGGCCGCTGAGCCACCGCCCGCGCGAGCTTCCCCGCGAGGTCGACGGGAGGCCTCTCCTCAGGAGGCGCGTCGACCGCCACGATCCGACCGGAGCGGCCCGGGTCGGTCAGGAGCCGCAATTGCACTTGGGCGTTCAGCAGGTCCGCCTCCGCCCGCAGCTGATCGGCCCGTCGGACCTCGACCCCAACCTCTCCCTGCCGAACGTCCAGCGCGGTGGCCAGCCCGGCAGCAGCCATCCGGCGGAGCCGTTCCACAAGGTCGCGCGCCAGCTCCAGGCTTCCCTCGGCGACCCTGACGTGCTGCTCGGCGAAGAACAGGGTCCAATAGCTCGTCTCCACGTCCCGGATGACCGTCAGCATCTTCGCCTCGATGCCGTAGGAAGCGATCCGCTCGGTCCTCTCCGCCTGACGAATGCGAACCACGTTCACCTCGATTCCGAATTCCTTGAGCAAGGGCTGCGCCAGACCCAGCGTCAGTACGGGACGATAGTACTGGTCGAACCGCCGGTTCGGATTGTTCGTCTCGACGACAGGCGTCACGAGCGAGAGGTTGTACCGGGTGCCGGTGAGGAACTTCCCCCCCAACCCGACTTCAGGGATAACGCTCTCCTCGACGATGGTCCCCCCCTCAGCCTGCTGTTCCAGCGCTGAGTTGACCGGGAGCTCTTGTCGGCCTCCGGTCGCTGAAAGCTGCACGCGCGGGTCGAAATCGCTCGCGGCGCGCCGGGTCTGCTCCTGAGCGATTGGCACTTCGTAGCGCTCAATCGTCAGATCGAGATTGCGCTCGAGCCCCAGGCGGACCGCGTCCTCCACCCGGAGGGCCAGGGAGTCACGCTCCTGACTCGCCCCGGTGACCGCGGCACCGAGGATCATGGCCATCAGTAGGACTATGAAAGCTGCCCGGGATGCCGTCACGGAATCCACGACCAGACCTCAACCTTGATCCACCGGAGGAGCCGTCGCATCACGACCTCCCAGACCGGTTTGGTGTCCGCGCCGATCTTCGCGTATCCGGTCATCTCGGACTTGAGCAACCCATCAGGGTTCGCCAACCGCGCGAGCACCCGGACGACGGTCGACTTGCCGTCGCCGCTCGCCGCGGAGGCCACCGAAAGAACGTCGCCGCTGAACGTGCGATCCGGGTACGCCCACGGTGCGGCTGTGACGGCGGCCCCCGGCCGTACCTCCGGGACATCACCCTCCGGCACCGATATCTCTACCTCGACCGTCCGGGCGTCTTCGATGACGGCAAGCATGTCGCCTTTCTTCAAGAACTCGCCCACCTTCTGATCAATATGGGGCGTGATCACCTTCCCACTGATCGGGGACCGCAGAATGGTCAGCTCCAGTTCCCGCTTCGCGTTGCCGACCACCACCTCCAGCCGGCGCACTTCAGCCTCGAGCTGCTGGATTCGCTCGATATCCGGCACATCCGTCAACATCGCGATCTGCTTACGCAGCAGGCTAAGCTGGGCGCGGGTCGAGGCGAGCTGCGCCTCCGCCGTCTCCAGGTTCTTCCGGTACTCCCGTTGGTCGATCGTCGCGAGAACGTCTCCCTTGTTAACCCATTGGCCCTCTTTGACCGCGACCGTCCGGATCACCCCTCCATCGATCTCGACATGGACCTCGTACCGTTGGACCGGCAGGATCTTGAACGAGCCGCCGGCGTGATACGAATACGGAAGAAACGACCCAATCACAAGAATCAGCAGGATCGCGACCCGGACAACAAGCCGCACGCTCACCCGCGCGGAGGGGTTCCAGATCAGAGGGAGTGCTCGCCGAACGGGCCGTCCAATCGGCAGCCCATAGACCATCCACGCAATGAGAATGATTGCACCAGCCCCCTGGAGAGCTCCCGTAAGCGCCACTCCCACCTTCCACAGCACATCCGCCAGCCAGGCCGTGGTGAAGGCAATCCACAAGAGACCGAACCAGACGAACCACGTTCGCTCGCGGTGGGTAAGCGGCTGCGAAGGTCCCCTCCTCGATAGCCGCGCGCGCAACGCTGCAATCGAAAATTGCTGTAGGTTCGGTACCTCAGTCCACACCGTGAGCAGAGTGTAACCCCAGCGCTTCTCGAGGGGATTCACGGTCATCCACATACATAAGGTTGACGCCATCGCAAACATCAGACCAGTGGTGTACGCATAGGTGCCAGGACCATTCAGCCACCACACGATCGTGGCACCTGCCCACATCACAAGTACGAAATGGATTGGAGCGAACTGGACAGCCATGTTGCTGGATTTTCTCCCGCGCCAAAAGCCGCCACTCGTCCGGCAGTAGAAGCGGGGCAGCATCCTAAAGATCTGGACGCCTATTTCGCGAACCTCGCCACCTTGAACCTTGACTGCCAGCCCCTGAACGATTACGGCCAGGAGCTGCACAGCGAACCATAACCCAATGAGCTTCAACACATCCTCCCCTAAGCTCTCAGCTGCGGCGGCCGAGAACTCACCCCAATTCGTCACCAAGATGTGAACTGCCAGTAAGACAGGGAGTGAAGAACCGACCAAAAATGCCCGGGTGAAGCACCAACTCACGTGCGGTGCCAGCATGCCCAGTATCTTATCCGGATTGATCAGCTTCCTTCTCCAGAGAGGACGTCGTTCTCCAGCCGGCGCAGCGACAGCCATCGCAAGAGCCGCTTCTGTACCAACCAGAAGACCCCGCTCCGCCAACTCGCGGACGAACGCACTAAGGGATTCTCGTGACAACGGATCCTGGAACCGACTCCGGAACCTGGCTAGCACCTCGTCAAGGGACGTTCTGCCGTCAAGTTGCTGACACAGGAAGTACTCCCGTTCCCCGAGCGTGAACACTGCACCGCTTTGCGGGTCCTTTACGATGAAACCCAAGACCCGCCCCCTCCGACGTTGCGGCAGGACTATTAGGTCCAGCCGTAATGTTGAAAACTCCCTCATCGAAATGTATTCGCGTCTTAGCTGTGAGCAGCCAACGCCTCGTCGGCCAGGATTACGATAGGTGAGGCTCCTCCTGTCTGGCTTGAGGCCGAGGCAGGAGGAGCGGGAGACCCAACGTTCCGCCAATCCCGACTTACCGCCTCCCCGCTGACCCTCCTTCGCCCGACTCGGTCCGATCTACCCTGAGCATCGCAGCCAGGCGCTGTTGACCTTCCACAAGGTTCGGATCCGCCTCCAGCGCCTTCCCATACGCCGCCCTAGCTTCGGGGAACCGCTCCTGGGCGGCATAGAGGTCACCCAGCCTGAGGTGCGCAACGGCCATCTCCGGGTTGAGTAGTACGGCCGCCTCATACTCGGCCATCGCGTCCGCCTGTTGTCCTTGTTCTCGATAGATCTCGCCAAGTCTAAGATGAGCCCGGGCGAGTTTTGGATTGCGCCGCACCGCTGCCTGGAACGCCGTCATGGCCTCGACCATCAAACGCTGCTCGAAATAGAGATCGCCGAGTTTCAGGTGGGCCAGGGCCAGCTTGGAATTGACTGCGAGCGCTGCCTGGTAGGCCGCCGCCGCTTCGCCATACTGCTTCTGCTGCGCGTACACGTCCCCCAGCTTCACGTGCGCGCGTGCCATGTCGGGTTTCGCGCGCAGTGCTGCCTGGTACGCCGCCACTGCCTCCGCGTACCGCTTCTGCTCCGCGTACACGTCCCCCAGCTTCACGTGTGCGCGCGCCATGTCGGGATCGATGTCAACAGCCGCCCGGTAGGCGGCAACCGCCTCCTCGTATTGTTTTCGCTCGACATAGACGTCTCCCAGATTGAGATGGGCCAGGGCCAGCTTCACATTGAGCCGCAGCGCCGCCTGATATTCGGCGATTGCTTCCGCATGCTTTCCCTGCGTGACGTGCACGTTGCCGATCATTACGTGGGCGAGGGCCAGGTTTGGAGCAAATCGAAGCGCTGCCCGGTACTGTGCCACCGCTTCATCGTAGTGCTGCTGCTCGAAGTAGGCTTTCCCCAGCTTGAGCTGCGCCATGCTCAACTGGGGGTTCAGTCGCAGGGCCCTCTGATAAGCGGCGATCGCCTCTTCATACTGCTCCTGCTCGAGGTAGGCGTTGCCCAGCCTGAGGTGGGCCACGGCCATCTGGGGATCAATGCGCAGGACCTCCTGATACTCCGCCATCGCCTCGGCATACTGTTGTTGCTCCAGATACACGTCCCCAAATCTGAGGCGGATGCTGAGCAGCTTCGGGTGCAGGACCAGCGCCTTCTGGAACTCGGCAAGCGCCTCAGCGTACTGCTGCTGCTGGAGGAACGCATTCCCAAGCTTCAAGTGTGCCACGGCCTTGTCGTGCGTGATTTTCAGCTTCGGAGTCCACTTCCCCATTGTGCCCTCCCTGTCCCGTCCAACTCAAAGCGATCAATGTTCCATGTCTAGAGCGACGGCCCCTTCCGCCCCACCAGCGCGCACCCCGTCGCGAGGGCCGAAAGCGCTGAGAGGACCAGGGATCATCGGGCTTTCATAGGCCTCCCCACGCGCCGGAGGCTCAACCGGCCGAGGCATCCTTCGCCTTCTGGTACTCGGCCATCGCCTCCCACTCGTATCCCTGTTTGGCGTAGATGACACCCAGCATGAGATGGGCCATGGCCAGCTTCGGATTGAGCAGGAGGGCCGCTTGATATTCCGCCATCGCCTCCGAGTGTTCACCCTGCTCGCCATAGAGAAGCCCCAGCTTGAAGTGAGCCATGGCCAGCTTCGGATTTAGGCGTACGGCCGCTTGGTAGGCCATCATGGCCTCGGCCACCAACTTCTGCTCGAAATAGATTTCTCCCAGATTCAGGTGGGCCACGGCGAGCTTTGGATTCAGCTTCAACGCGGTTTCAAACTTGACCACCGCCTCCGGGTACTGCCTCTGCTTGGCGTAGACGCCTCCCAGCTTCAGGTGGGGTTCCACCATCCCGGGATTGGCGTCCACGGCCGCTTGGTAGGCGGCGATGGCCTCCGGGTACTGCTTCCACCCAACATAGACGTCTCCCAGTTTGAGGTGGGCCACAGCAAGCTTCGGCTTCAGCTTTAGCGCCGCTTGATAAGCCGCCGCCGCCTCCGGGTACTGCCTCTGCCCGATGTAGACAGCGCCCAGCTTCAGATGGGCTTCAGCCATCTTGGGATTGGTGTCCGCAGCTGCTTGGTAGGCGGCGATAGCCTTCAGGTACCGCTCCTGCTCGACATACATGTTCCCCAGCATCAGGTGGGCCACAGCCAGCTTCGGGTTCAGCTTTAGCGCCCCTTGGTACGCCCCTACCGCCTCCGGGTACAGCCTCTGGCCGGTGTAGATTCCCCCCAGCTGCAGGTGGGCCACGGCCAGCTTCGGGTTCAGGCGCAACGCCGCTTGATATTCGGCAATTGCCTCTCGATACCGCTGCTGAGCGAGGTGCACGTTCCCGAGCATCAGATGGACGACGGCGAGGCCTGGTCTGAATCGGAGCACTGCCCCATACTGCGCCACCGCTTCATCGTACTTCCGCACCTCGAGGTACGCCTTTCCCAGACCCAGACGGGGCCGAACCATCAGGGGGTTGAGGCGCAGCGCCACCTGATACTCGGCAATCGCCTCTGCGTAACGCCGTTGCTTCAGGTAAGTGTTGGCCATCCGGAGGCGAATCACCGGTCGATTCGGGTTCAGGGCCCGTGCCATCTGGAACTCGGCGAGCGCCTCAGCATACTGCTGCTGCTCCAGCAACACACTCCCCAGCCTCAGGTGTCGCGCGATCTTCAGCTTCACAGACCATCCCTTCATGGTCTGCCTCGGAACCCTTGGCTACCCCTCCCATCGCGGTTGTCTCCCGACCCGCCTGACGCGCCCCCCGCTGGCACCACTGATACTCCTCCTCCCTCCGCCGATGCGCGCCACCTGCCGTCCAGCAAGGTTCTACGTCCTTACACGACAACCTAAGGCAGTGTCAGATAATAACTGAACGAATATGAGCACCCGACGGATAAGCTGGATGGGTGGACATCCGGCTCTGGAAAGCGAAGTACAAGGCCCTGGGTCCGGCCTTGACGGAGCGGGGGCGCCGGATCTG
>JACOUJ010000140.1 GCA_016177865.1 Candidatus Rokuibacteriota bacterium | reverse complement strand
GTTTCCCTCAAAGGTCGGGCGTGGCACTCGCCTTTCTTGCATCTTCTCCGCCATCTGTTTCCCGTGTTTCCAGAGACCGGCCGTCAGGTAGAGAGGGGAGGCGTACCGGCTGTACTGGTCCAGTGGGGGGCCGACGCTCCCGCCCTTCCCTCCCAGCGAGTGGCAGATCTGACATCCTTTTTGGCGAAAGAGACGGGCGCCGACCGTCGTGTCTCCAACCGGGTCCAGGGAGCCGAGGTAGTAAAGGAACGTGAGAAGGCTCGCCATCTCCTGCGGTTTGAGCTGGGGGCGAGCGATCCGTTTTTCCTGGAAGAAGTGCTCCATCCCGGGAGAATGACTCCACATCACCCCGGCAATTTCTAGCAACGGACGGTTCAGGACCCCGCGTCCCAGGTCGGGCCCCGTGACCCCGCCCACTCCCTGGACGGCGTGACAGCGGGAACACCCCTTTTCGGTAAAAAGGCGGCTCCCTTCCAGGGGGTTGCCCGGAAGAAGGGCAGAGAGGCTCTCATGCCTCGAGAAGGCCGGATGGACATCGAGCCCGACTATTGCAAAAAGAACGAGCCCGACAGTGAGAAGCCTCATCATTCGCTGCGGTCGCCCAGGAGCCCCCAAAAGACGTAGAGGATCACCCCGAGGAGTGTCAGGAAGACAGGCACCGCCACCAGGGAAATGCCGATCGAAGCCGAGGGAACGTCCTTGAGCCGCCAGGCGGTCCGGATCAGATGGCTGATCCAGGTGACGATCCCCCCGATGAAGAGCACAGCGGCTCCGGCCAGCCCCCACTGGATGGCTCTCGCCATTCGATCGGGCACCGAATGCTCGCGGCTCACGTCACCACCTCCGCCCGGTCTCAGCGAGTTCTGCCTCGCTCCCGTCCGGCAGATACGTCAGGAGGCGCTCCTCGACTTCCTTCAATCCGACCTCCCGGCCTTCCCGGATCTCCCAGATGGAGATGACGGGGAAGAACTTTGTGAATAGGAGGTAGAAGAGGGCGAAGAGGGCAAAGCTCCCCGCCAACTCCCCCCACTCCACCCAGGTCGGCCAGTAGATCCCCTCCCCGAAGGGGAGCCGTGGGTTCGACAAGGTCGGAACGACGATGATGAAGCGCTCCAGCCACATCCCCACCAGCACCGACAGGGAGGCGGTGAGAACCTTTGCGATGGTGTGACGGCCCAATCTCACAAGGCAGAGGATCGGGATCACGAAGTTGGTGAGGGCCATTCCCCAGAAGAACGGCCAGAACGGACCGGTGAACTTGGCCCAGAAAACCTTCATCTCCTCCGGCGTGCCCCCGTAATACCCCGTCAGGTACTCGGCGAAAGTGAAGTAGAACCAGAGGAGGGACATGATCAGGAGAAGCTGCCCAAGGTATCGGAAGTGGATGGGCTTGAGGTAGCCCTGCAGCCCGTAAGCCTTTCGGAAGATGATCATCGCGACGATGAGGGCCGCGATCCCCGAGAAGATGGCCCCCACCACGAAGTAGGGGCCGAAGATCGTCGAGTGCCACATGGGCTGGAGCGTCATGGAGAAGACGAAGGAAACTACCGAGTGTACCGAGACCGCGATAGGGATCACCAGAATCGCCATGACGGCGATGGCCCGGTTGAGCACTCGTTGCTGGCGTTCGCTCCCTGTCCACCCCAGGGCCAGGACCGTATAGAAGAGTTTCCGCTTCTGGAGGCGGTCCCTGAGGATCGCGATGTCGGGGATCATGGGGAGGTAGAGGTAGACGATGCTGGCCGTCAGGTAGGCGCTGATGCTGGTGGCGTCCCAGAGGAGCGGGGACTGGTAGCGGCCGTAGCGGATGATGTTCATCATCCGGTCGGGACGACCCAGGTCCACGAGGATCTGACCGGCGCCGATGAAGAGGACCATCACCGTGATCACCTCGGCCATCCGGGTGACCGGCCGCCGCCACTCGGCCTTTGAGAGCCGGAGGATGGCCGAGATCAGAGTCCCGGCGTGGCTGATCCCGATGAAGAACACGAAGTTGGTGACGTAGAAGCCCCAGGAGACGGGTTGATGCAGCCCCGTCACCCCCAGGCCTTCCTCGAACTGGACCCAGTAGGCGACGCCTCCCCAGAGGATGAAGAGAAAGAGGATGGCGACGACCCCGTAGAAGCCGCGCCCTGTCAACTCGATAGGCGCGAAAAGGGCGGCATCTCGGCCACCCGGTTCACGCGCGGCCATGGCCCTCCCCCTCGGTCAGGTAGATCACCTTCGGTTTGGTCCCCAGCTCCTCCTGAAGCCTGAAAGCCCTGGGACTTCGGGCCAGTCGCGCCACGTCGCTACCGGGATCGCTCAGGTCCCCGAAGACGATCGCCCGGGCCGGGCAGGCCTCGGCGCAGGCGGTTATATATTCCCCGGGGGCCAGCTCCCGCCCCTCCACCCGTGCCCGGTCGCGGGCCTTCTGGAGCCGGTGGTGACAGAAGGTGCACTTCTCCACGACGCCCTTGGGGCGAACCGACACGTCCGGGTTCTGCCCTGGAGCTTCCTTCTGGTAGCGGCGCCAGTTGAAGTACTTGGCGTTGTAGGGGCATGCGGCCATGCAGAAGCGACAGCCGATGCAGCGGGCGTAGATCTGGGTGACGATCCCTTCGGGGTTCCGGTAGGTTGCGTAAACGGGACAGACCTTGGTGCAGGGGGGGTCGTCGCAGTGAAGGCATGGCCGGGGCATAAACCTCTTTATCTCCCCGGGATGCCCTTCCTCCTCCTCGGTGAGGACCTGCATCCAGCTGATGATCCTCCCCCGGACTGCCTCTCCGGCGCCGACGGCGGGGACGTTGTTCTCGGCCTTGCAGGCCATCACACAGGCCTGGCAGCCCGTGCAGCGGTCGAGGTCAATGACCATTCCCCAGAGCGCCATAATCCTCGGAGGGGGGCTACGCCCCCCTTCCGATACCTCCCCCCAAGATTGCGAGGGCAAAGCCCTCGCTCGAACGAGCCCGATCGACGCCTAGCGGTGAAGTTCCTTGTCTCACGAGCGTTTCCATGCCGCTATGCCTTCCTGATTCGGACGCGGGTGGTGTTGAGGAGACCGAAACCCCTGAAGGGATCGACCTCGTTGGCGATCAGGTCATTAGCGCTGGGACCCTCGCCGCCGAAGAGGGGAATGTGCACCACGTCCGGGCGCGTCCCGGCGTAGAGCTTGGCTCTGAGTCTGATCCGGCCTTTGGCCGACTCCACCCAGACCCACTCTTCGTCCTTTACCCCCAGCCCGGCCGCCGTCTTCGGGTGGATTTCTACCCATCGCTCCCATGTCATCCGAACGTGGACCGCGGGCTGCTCCAAGAGCCAGGGCTGGTTCTTCCCGCCTCCAGTAGGCCGGCTCATCAGCCGGTAGGTATTGAGGCGAAGGGGGAACTCGCCCGGTTCCTGGGCAGAAGGGACAGCCACGGCTGGCAGGAAAAGCAGGTCGCCCCGGTCCTGCCCCCCGAGCGCGCGGACGAATGAGCCCGTTTTGCCCTCCCGCTTCACGGCCTCATCAACCAGCCGTTTGAGACCGGTGGAGTAGAACTCGAACTTCCGAGACGGTGTCGTGTGGAGAGCCTCCCGGCTCACCGGCAGCACCGTCGGATCCCACCAGGCGCCGCGCTTACCGAGCGCTTCCCAGAAGTCATCGAAAGACTTGAACTCCGGAATCCAGTACCCCTGGCGCTCCAGGATCTTCCTGAGCGATTCTTCCGCGTAAGGAGAGACCACATAGCCGCGCCTGGCCTCGTAGAGTCCGCGGGCGCCCGCACGGAGGAGGTCGTCGAACTTCTCCCACCGGAGGCTTTGCGCAATGCTTCCTCCCAGCGCCTTGGCGAGTTGGAGGACGACGTCAGCCGTGTTACGGGTCTGATGGAGCGGAGTCGCGGCCGGCCGGGCGAGGCTGAAGCAGGTGAAGCCAGCCAGATGAGTCACCTGATCGTCCTGCCACCGTTCGAGATAGGTGTGATCGGGGAGGATCAGGTCCGCCATCGACGAGCTTTCATCGAGGAACGGCGAGAAGCTCACGATGAAGGGAACCCGGTCGAAGGCCCGGGCCAGTTCCGCTTTCGTCGGGTGGTTGGCGAGGGGATTGGTGGCGAAAAGAAAGAGCGCATTGATGGGGTATGGGTTTGCGCTCAGGATCCGCTCGGCAAGGACCTGGGGAGCATCCGAAGCGAGAAGGTATTCGCCCCGTCCCGCCCCATCGATTCTGGCCTGCCCCAGCCCACGCTGTGCCCCCTCGTCCTGTTTCACCGGAGAGAGGGGGGCCAGAGGTAGATCGCCCTGGATCAGGAGCCCGCCCCGGACGCCGATGCTCCCGACGAGGGCATTGAGGCTGTGGATCGCCATGCGCGTGTGCAGGTCGTCGGGGCCGTAGGCGGGACCGCGCTCGCCGATGATCAGCGCGGGCTTGATGGTGCCCAGGTCCCGGGCGATTTCTAAGATCGTCTTGACCGGAACGCCGGTGGCCGCCGAAACGGTAAGGAGCCCGTACTCCCGGAGAACGAGATCCTTGAATCCCTCGTGAGGTTCGCCGCGCTGGTCCCTCCAGTCCTCAAAGCCGAAGGTGTGCTCCTCGACGAACTCCTTGTCGTGGAGCCCCTCGCGGATGAGGGCGTTGGCGATCCCGAGCGCCAGGATCCCGTCGGTCCCGGGCACGATGGGGACCCAGCGGTCCGCTTTGATCGCTGTCGGCGAACGTCTCGGGTCCACCTGGACAAACCGGCCGCGGGGGCGCTCCTCACTTCGCCGGAGACGGGCGAACGCTTGGGAAGCGTGGACCGGGCCGAGCCAGGCCTCCAGCAGGCCCGCCCCGAACGAGAGAATGAACTGGGCCTCCCCGAGGTCGTAGCCCAATGGAGTCGTCACCCCTTGCATGAGCCGGTGAGCGAGGGCGGGTTTTTCCGGAGGGAGGCACCGGACCCGGATGTAGTTCGGAGTTCCGTAGGCCTGGGCGAAGCGTTTCCAGAGCGTATCCCGGTAGCCGCGGTACTGACCCCCGAGGATCGCCACCGTGTGAGCGAGGGCCTTGGCCCTGAGGTCCGACAGCCGGGCGGTCACCATTGAAAGGGCTTCGTCCCACTCGACGGGGCGGAATCGTCCCCGCTCTCCGTCGCGCGCCAACGGGCCCTTCAGGCGATTGGAATCGTAGAGGAGTTGAAGGCCGCCGAATGCCTTGGGGCAGAGCGTACCCCGGTTGATGGGATGGAGTGGATTCCCCGAGATCCCCGCCACCTCGCCATCGAGAGTGCGGACGAGAAGACCGCACCCGCCGGGACACTGCTGGCAGATCGAAGGAACCACGACCTCTTCAGGAGTGGCCCATTTGTTCAAGTCCTGACCCGCGTCTTCGGCCTTGACCAGCCTCTGCTTGATCAGGGCGGCCCCGGTGGCCGTCCCGCCCAGCACCTGAAGGAACCCACGCCTCGTCACTCTCATCGTTTGCCTCAGCGATGGCAGGCGTAGCAATCAGTGGAGACCCGCCGCCCCGCCGCCACCCTCACGGGTTCCGTTCCCCCCTCCGTGATCTCTTTCGGCCACTCCCATTTCTCGTGACAACCGATGCAGTCGTCCATCGCGAGCTTCCTGAGAGGGCGCGCGGGCGGCCGATCAAGAGTCTCCATCGGCCCGTGACAGGTCTGGCATCGCACTTTCGCTACCGTGACGTGGGTCCGATGGGAGAAGAAGACGTGGGCGGGCAATCGCCAGACACGCCTCCAGGGAATCTCCTTTCCGCTCTCGCCAAACGCCCGCACTTTTTTCATCTCGTCGTTCTTTGCCTCCACTGCCGCATGGCAGGCAAAGCAGAGGGCGGTCGGCGGGCGGCCTGCAGCAGCATCCTTTTCCGCCCGCTGGTGGCAATTCGTGCAGTTCAGTTTTAGCTGCTGCACATGAGTTTTGTGGGGAAATGCGATCGGCTGATCGACACTGGGCTCTCCCCAACGGGCCAGGTATGCCCAGGCTAACAAAGCCACGAGGGTCAACCCGATCATCCCCGCCCACTTCTTCATGTCACCCCCCGGCCAACTCCCTCGCGGATGCTGTCCCGTCCTGGGCTTCTTGATGCCTTTGGAGACCGAACAGTTCGGAGACGAAGAGGGCCCATCGCTGGCTGGCGCCGTCTCGGGAAGATTCGCGGAGCTTCACGGTAGGGGCATGCAGAATCTCATTCGCGATAGCATATGAGAGGGCTTCGATCGCCGCCCGGGTTTCGGGTGACGCATCGCGGATCCGGGCCAACGTCCTCGTTACTTCGCCCTTTCGGATGGTCTCGACCTTTTCGCGCAGCGAGACAATCGTGGGAATCACCTCAAGATCCTTGAGCCGAGAGAGAAACTTGGCGATCTCCCAGTGGTTTCATGCCGGACCTCCTACCCCGTCGCACACAGCAAAGGAGGTACCAACGGTTCCGCTCTGTGGGTGTCTCGCGCCAAGTCACCGAAAATAAGCAGAATTCCGCATTCGGATTTGGTTCGGTGCGGGTCGAGGCATTAGCGGGATGTGGGGCAAAATCCCCACAGTGAGACAAGGGCTCCACAACCCGCTGGCTGCGTCGAGCGCCGCTGTGTGCATTTCGACCCAGAAAATTGAAGCACGCGGATCATTTTCTGGATGAGTCCTGTGTGGCATACGCGTTGCTCATCCGCTGACAGGAAGGACATGAGCGGTACTGGGGTCGTCGGCAACTGGATCCTCCTCCTGGGACTCGGGCTCGCGCTGTACGGAATGTTGGCCGCGTGGCTGGGCGCGCGTCGGCAGAGTCCCGCATGGGCAGCGAGCGCTCGAGCCACGACCCTAGGGGTCTTCCTTCTTGTCACCGTTGGGGTGGCGATCCTCGAGTGGGCCTTGCTTGCCGACGACTTCAGCTTCCGCTATGTGGCTCTCAATTCGAACCGGGAGACGCCCCTCCTCTACAAGGCCAGCGCGCTCTGGGGTGCCCTGGAGGGTTCGCTCCTCCTCTGGGAGTGGGTGCTCGCCGGGTTTTCAGCCGTGGTCGTCTTCCTCTACCGGACACGCCATCCCGTGCTCCTCCCACACGTTACAGGCGTGCTCCTCGGGGTCTCCACGTTCTTCCTTGGCCTCATGATCTTCTTTGGGAACCCCTTCGAGCTGTTGAACCCGATCCCTGCCGATGGGAGAGGACTTAACCCGCTGCTGGAGAACCCGGGAATGGCCTTTCACCCTCCGGCTCTGTATCTCGGCTATGTCGGGTTCACCATTCCCTACGCGTTCGCCATGGCTGCGCTCTTGACCGGTAAGCTCGACGCCGAGTGGATTGTGACGACTCGCCGGTGGACCCTCACCGCCTGGTACTTTCTCTCCCTGGGAATCCTCTTCGGCGCGTGGTGGTCGTACCAAGTTCTGGGTTGGGGCGGCTACTGGGCTTGGGACCCGGTCGAGAATGCCTCGTTCCTCCCCTGGCTCACCGGCACGGCATTCCTCCACTCGGTGATGATCCAGGAACGGCGCGGCATGCTCAAGGTCTGGAACCTTTCATTGGTCATTCTGACCTTTGCCCTCACCCTGTTCGGCACCTTCCTCACGCGGTCAGGCATCCTCTCATCGGTGCACGCCTTCGCCGGAAGCCCGGGGATCGGCACCTCGTTTCTCGCCTTCATCGCCCTGGTCCTCCTGCTCTCCTTCGGGCTCCTGGCCATGCGTAGCGACCGGCTGAAGTCGCCGGCCGAGCTGGATTCTCTCGTGTCCCGCGAGGCCGCCTTCGTTCTCAATAACGTGATCCTGCTGGCGGCTACGTTCTCGGTGTTCTTCGGGACGATCTACCCGCTTCTCTCGGAAGCACTGCGGGGGATCAAGGCCAGCGTGGGGGCACCATACTTCAACCGGGTGAACTTTCCGATCCTTCTCGTTCTGCTCTTGCTCATGGGGGTGGGCCCGCTCATCGCCTGGCGCCGGGCCTCCGCGGACAACCTCAGGCGCAACTTCCTCGCTCCGGCCCTTGCGGCCCTGGGGACAGGCCTTCTGGTTCCACTTCTCGGCTTCCGGAACCCTCAGGTGGTCCTGATCCTGGTCCTCTCAGCATTCGTGGTGGCCGCCGTCGTGTTGGACCTCGTTCGCGGTGTCCGAGCACGCCGGGCCACCGACGGCGGGCCGCTCAAGGCCCTTCGGGCCCTTATGGCCAGAAACCGCCGCCGGTACGGCGGGTTCATCGTCCACCTGGGGGTCGTGGTCATTTTCATCGGGATCGCCGGCTCGGCCGGCTATGGCCAGCAGGTGGAGCAGATCCTGGCTCGGGGCGAGAGCCTGCATGTGGGGCGCTACCGCGTTCAGTTCGAGGGGTTCTCCGCGGCCGAAGAGCCGAATCACTTCAGGGTGACCGGGGCCTTCACGCTCTTCAATGACAACGAGCAGGTGGCCAGACTTGAGCCGGCGAAGCTCTTTTACCCCCGGGATCAGCAGCCGATTGCGAAGGTGGCAATCCGCTCTACCTGGCGCGACGACTTCTATCTCATTCTGGGCGACTTCGCCAAGGATGGCTCCAACGCCACGGTGAAGGTCCTGGTCAACCCGCTGGTGGGATGGATCTGGTGGGGGGGCGGCATCGTCACCCTCGGCACGCTGTACGCCCTCCTCCCCGACCGACGTCGCAAGCGTACCCCAGGGCAGGCGCGCCAATGAAGCGGCTTCTTCTCGCGGCGGGCCTTGTCCTTCTGCCACTAGCGCTCCTGGCTTTCGGCCTCACGCGTGACCCACGCGTGGTGCCGTCGCCCCTCGTGGGGAACCGGGCTCCGGATTTCACC
>JACOUJ010000060.1 GCA_016177865.1 Candidatus Rokuibacteriota bacterium | reverse complement strand
GTCGGGTTCCTGGTGGCGGCTGCGGCCGGCGTGGGTGCGGGTATCCTCATGGGCATGTCTGGCACAGTCGCTCGCATCGCGGACCCCTGGATCGCCGCCCTCTATCCGCTCCCCAAGATCTCCCTCATCCCGCTGCTCATCATCTGGCTGGGCACCGGCGAGGCGTACAAGATCGTGATCAGCGCCTTCACCGCATTTTTCCCGATCGTGATCAACACCTATACCGGCATCCGGCAGGCCGACCCGGGGCTCTTGAAAGCGGCCGAGGATCTGGGGGCGAACCGCCGCCAGGTCCAGATGAAGGTCGTCATCCCGGCAGCGATCCCGAGCATCTTCGCCGGGTTCCGCCTTGGCATGGGTGTCACCATCATCCTGGTGGTGGCCGCCGAGATGATCGGTGGGTCGCGGCAGAGCGGGATGGGGATCGTCCTCGCGGTGTTGGGTGTGGTGGTGACGAAGCTCCAGGATTGGATAGACAGCCTGGTGGCCCCGTGGGCCGTAACCCGGCCTGAGGCATGACTGCATAACAAAGGAGGACGGCATGCGACACGGACTGATATGGTTTCTGGCATGCGTGACGGCTGTGCTGGTTGCCGCGCCCGTGGGGTTCAGCAGCGAGGCACAGGCTCAGGTGGTGCGAGTGGGCGAAGGGCCGTTCATCACCGGAGGCGGGTTCTACGTGGCCCAAGCCCGAGGCTACTTTGAGAAGATGGGGCTCACCATCGAGACCAAGGGGTACAACGACGGCGTCTTTGCCGTGCCCTCCCTGATCTCTGGAGAGCTGGACATCGCCTTGATGACGGCCAACGCGAGCCTCTTCAACAGTATCGCCAGGGGGGCGCCGCTGGTTATCTTCGTGGATCGCGGCCACAACCGCCCAGGCCGCGGCTACTTGGCCGTGAACGTGCGGCAGGAGCTCTATGATCAAGGCATCAAGACTATTAAAGACTTTGCCAAGCTCAAGGGGAAGAAGATCGGGGTGGGAGCCTCCGGTAGTATCAACCAGTACAACACCTCCCGCGCCCTCCAGGCGGCCGGTCTGGATCCACGCAAGGACGTGGAGTGGATCATCAACATTCCTCAGCCCGACCTGATGAAAATGCTGGGACAGAAGCAGGTAGACGTGACGGACCTCGCCTACCAGTTCGGACTCTTCGCCCAGAACAACAAGTGGGGGCCCATTGTCGCCAACGGAGACCAGATCGAGCCTAACAGCCAGATCGCGACCTACGTGGTCCGGCGGGAGTTCCTCCAGAAGAACCGGGAGGCGCTGGTGCGATGGACGATGGCGTACCTCCGGGGTGTGAAGGAGTTCAACGAGGCGGCAGGTGCCCCGGACAAGCACCCCGACATCGTGGACATCCTGGCGAAGAACACGGCGCTGAATAAGCCGGAACTGGTCAAGGCCATCGCCCCCTTCTGGTCGTACGTCAGTGAGGACGGCATCCCGCAAGTGGACTCGATCCTGAGGATGCAGGACTACTGGAATGACTACTACACCTTCGTGGAGAGGAAGGTTCCACGGGAGCAGCTCTTCGACTTGAGCGTGGCGCGTGAAGCCAAAGCGCGGCTGGACCGCGAGAAGCCGTTCGGCCGGTAGGCAATCGCCGACCGAAGAAGGCCATCAAACCCGAATGAACCAGGAGGGCGGAATTGACCCGGCTGCCTTATACTCTGGCGGTACGATCACGTAGAACCCTCGACGTGGGAATGCCAAGCGGCCAGACCTGACAAGACGCCAAAAGGCATTCTTGAGCGCGATATCAAAAACACGAAGCAAAGAATGTTCGAGCGCGCTTCAAGACGATCGGCCAAGGTTTCAGCGCCCTGTTTGACGACAATGCGAGATCGACGGGCTGGGTGAGTGAAGTTGGCGTGTGGTGGGCTCTTGGCCTCGCGGGCGCGGCAGGGGCTAAGAGACGCTGACGACGGCAATCACGGGCTGCATGAAGAACGTCCCGTTGCCCCGCTCTCGGATCGATTTGTCTCCGTCAAAATCGAGGAGAATATTCTTCGTGCCTCCTGAGGCTAGGTCGAACTCCCGGTTCAGCTTGATTTCGCCCGAGGGCACGTCGACCGGCGCCGCCGTGGGACTCCCCGTGGGGGTGAGCGGCGTGGCGGTCGCGTTACAGGCAAACGCCGTCACGGTCGCGCTACCGCCGTTGTAGAGGGTGGCACTGGACACCACGAGGCGAATCATCGTGTAGTGCCCGCCTGTGGCAAACCCGGCGCCGAGGAGATCCGTCGCGCCGGTCAACTTTTTCAAGTCGCAGGTCCGGCTGGTGGCTCCATCCGAGAAGGGCAGCGTGATCCAACCCGCGCCCGTGTGATGAACCTGGACCTCAGAGAACGTCACCAGCACGGCGGTAGCTTCGGTAAATGGGCTGTCGGTGAGGAGCACGGCGATCGTCCCGTCCCCACTCGCTCCCCCGGTGGGCCCGCTCGAGGAGCCCCCTCCGCCACCACCAGAACAGCCAAACGCGATGAAGGTCAAGCCGAACAGGAGTACCCGCCCGAACCCTTGTGTCGCTCGCATGACCGCCTACCTCCGACCGAAGCCGTGCCAAATGACGCTTCCCCGGGCGGTCGGTCCCATGGGATGCCGTCGCCTACTTGTGCTTTGGCCCCCGCCCAGGGCCAGGTCCACTCCAGGGAGGCGGTCCGGTCTTGTTCTTCCAATGGCCCGGCGGGATTTTGTAGTAGACCACGGGCACCGCCAAGATGGGCTGGGGCACGCGCTCGAGGGCAATGAAGGTCCACGGACCACCAAAGGAGGTGGCGACAAACCAGGCCCCTTCGTGAAAGACATAGTGCCGTCCGGCATAGAAAAAGAAGTTGAAGGACACGCTCGGGGCGTGGTAGACCGGCGTCCCCGGCACGACTACAAGCTGGGGTGGCGCCTGGAGCACGATCGGAGGCGGTGGAGGGGGATTCCCAATAGTCACCCCGATGCTCAGGCTATCCGCCCCGGCCAGCGACGTGTGGAGAAGGGTTGCCGCCGAGACTACCAGCAGAAATAAGACCGTAATGCTTCGTTTCATGTCGGCACCTCTGCCGGTCGGTTAGGACTCCCGTATCCCTCTCAAGCAAACATCGTACCGGAGGGAAGTGACATCACCGAAGCCCCCCCAAAATATGGAGGTTTGCTTAGTGGGGCCGACCACGCCGACTGAACGAGAGCGTCCAGCGAATCACAATTCGATGACAACTGTTGTCACCATCGACATTTTCTGATCAGTTGGCTAGGCGTCGTCCTTCCAGGGCGATGACTCGCCCATTGCCCGGTTCGGCCCGCCGGCGAAGGAGGCCGTCGCTCTCTTAACGGCCTGAGCCGATTCGAGTGGTCCACTCCTTGAGCGAGTCCGAGAGATCACGACGCGACAAGGAACCTACCCAAGCGTGATTCGAGGAGGAAAATCGTAACCGAAGGAATTTCTTGATCAAACTCATCGTGCCTCAGACTGGCATCGTTCGTGCATCAGCACACACGGATCATTTTGAGGAAGATCATGCAGAGCTTCCGGAGTCCCCCCCCTGGCTGGTTGACCGCTGAGCCTTAAATGTCTGACGTCGCTCACTCACCCCTTATCCTCGTCGCTGAAGACGATCCCCAGGTCAGGCACGTCATCGTCAACACCCTGAACCACGATGGCTTGCGGACCCTTACCGCCGAGGACGGGAACGCTGCGTTCAACTTGGCCGTCGAGCAGTCCCCAGCGCTCATCCTCCTCGACATCGTGCTGCCTGGGGTCGATGGGTACACCGCTCTGGGCCAACTTCGGGAGCACCCGGCAACTCGAGAGATTCCCGTGATTACGCTCAGCGGACTGGAGGGGCCCCATTATCAAAAGGTGAGCCAAGAGCTGGGGGCCGTCGGTCATCTCGCCAAGCCTTTCAGAGCCGATGACCTCATCCAGATGGTCCGTGTGCATCTCCCGGCCGGGCAGCGAGGACGCACGATATCCGCCCGGCTTGGGGAGATCCTCGTGGCGCAAGATCTGGTCAGCGAGGATGCGTTGCTCGAGGTGCTCCACCGTCAGGAGACGGCGAAGCGGCCCATCGGCGAGATTCTGGTTGAGATGGGCGTCCTGACCCGGGAGCAACTCAACCGGGCGCTGAGCGACCAGCTCGGGATTCCCTACGTCGAACTCTCCGACGAAATGGTGGATGTGGAGGTAGCCCGGGCCTTTCCTGAGGAACTGCTCCGTCGCCACCAGACCCTTCCCATCATCAAAGTCGGGAATGAATTGACGCTGGTTCAGGCCGACCCAACGAATGAGCGTGCTGTGGCTGATATTCGCACCTTGACTCGAGCCGACGTGACAGTGGCCTTCACCTCACCGGTGCGCATCTCCGAGCTTCTCGACCGGGTGTTCCCTCCGAAAGCACCGGTCCGCCAAACCTCGTACCGGGAGATTTGCCCTCCGGGCTATAACCCCCCCGACGTCCTGACGAGCGACGCCAGCGGAATGGCCATGGTCGCCTCGATATTCCTCTCAGCGGTCCGGGAGAAATTGACTGAAATCCGCATCGAGCCCCTAGAGAACGACGTGCGGATACGTCATCGAGTCCGAGGCGCGCTCGTGGAGCGTGGTCGACTTTCTCTGGAGATGGCGCGTTCCCTGGCCTCAACTCTTCGCGACCTGGCGGGCCTCGGGGAGGCGCCGGGATGGCAGACGAGCCGATTCCGCACCAGCCTCGAGGGGCACGAGTTTGACGTCGAGATCCTCTTCCTGCCCACCCGCAGGGGGGATGCCATCACCATCGTCCTCTGGCGACACGACCGTCTTCCCCCGGATTTGGCGGATCTCGGGAGAACGGCGTTGAGTCAACTTCTCAGGAGCGGCCGTGGGCTCTTCCTCGTTTCGTCCAGAGATCCGATGAGCCGGGCTGCCGGGCTCTACGCCGTGGCACAGGCGGCCGCCGACAAGGGGAAACAAATCGTCGCGATCGAGCGTCTCACGGCCTTCGACATTCCTTCTATGATTCAGGTCGAGGCCAACGAGCAATTCGAGGACGCTGTGACTGCGCTTCTCTCGCATCCGCCAGAAGTGATCCTCGTTGAGGACGTAAGCACCGCCGAAGTCTGCCTTGCCGCTCTCCGCTCAGCCGCCCAATGCGTCGTCGTCGGCGGACTCCCGTTTGATTCCGCGACGGCCGCCTGGCAGCACCTGGTCTCCCTCCATCTTCCCCCGCAGCTTCTCGGCGACTCAGTTGGGGCGCTGCTTTCAATTCGACGTGAGCCGGAGCGATGGAGCACCGAATTGTGGCATATGACCGAGGAGACGCGGCAACAACTGTTCCGGGGCTCCGTCCCGTGGAGATTGTCGACCTTCTGATCCTCACGAAGGAGCCGGGGGATTTGGCGACCCGGAACATACCGGATCGCACCTGACATGACAAATTCTGTCAGTGCCAGGCGAACTTTGTCCCGGAACTTCGGGG
>JACOUJ010000139.1 GCA_016177865.1 Candidatus Rokuibacteriota bacterium | reverse complement strand
GCCCGGAATCGTGTTCCGCTGAAGCACCCGGTCAATCTGAGCGATGAGATCAGAGACATTTTCGACTTCGTTGTAGGTGGGAATGACAACAGAGATGCCAGGGGTCATGAAGCGGTGAGAGTCTCTGCGATCTTGGTTACGCGGGACGAGAGTCCCGCCATGTCCGGGATTGTTTCTGCGGGACACTGAGGGATTCGAACTGCGCTGACAAGGGTATTTGCACGCCCTCTCACTCAGCAGCAACGGTACCAGTGCCAGCTTTTACTGTCAAGGTAGACACGGCCGTGAAAGAGAGTTGCAAACACGGGGCGGGGAGGGGATAATGACACTTCGTCCATGACCGGCGACTTGAAGCGTACCCCGCTCTATTCCCTTCACGTCCAGTTGGGCGCTAAGCTCGTGCCCTTCGGTGGGTGGGAGATGCCGGTGCAATATTCTGGGATCATCGAAGAGCACCGGACGGTCCGGAGCGCCGTGGGGCTCTTTGATGTGAGCCACATGGGGGAGTTTGAGTTCCGGGGCCCGGGGGCCCTCGCCTTCCTCCAGCGCCTCACCACCAACGATGTCGCGGCCATCGCCGTCGGCCAGGTTCAATACTCCCTGATGTGCACGCCAAGTGGCGGGATCGTGGACGACCTGACCCTGTACCGGATCAAAGATCATGAGTTTCTGATGACCGTCAACGCCGGCAACATTGACAAGGACTGGTCGTGGGTGACGGGGCACCTGGAGGGCGAGGTGAAGGCCGAGAACGTGAGTGAAAAGACGGCACTCCTGGCGGTCCAGGGGGCGCACGCCGAGGCCCTCATTAGAGCCGATCTGGACCTGAGCCAGATCCGCTACTATCATTTCGCCCACGGGCGGGTTTTCGGGGCGGAGTCGTATATTTCGAGGACCGGCTATACCGGAGAGGACGGCTTCGAGCTCTATCTCTACGCCCATGACGCTGAGATGGTCTGGAAGGCCCTGCTCGATCAAGGGAAGCGCCTGGGCATTGTCCCGGTGGGTCTCGGGGCTCGGGACACCCTCCGCCTTGAGATGAAGTATGCCCTCTACGGAAACGACATTGATGAGACGACCAACCCGATCGACGCCGGTCTCGGCTGGGTCGTCAAACTGGGCAAAGGCGACTTCATCGGGCGGGAAGCCATTCAGAAGGTGAAGGAGATCGGACCCCAAAGGAAGCTGGTGGGCTTCGAGATGGTGGATCGCGCGGTGCCGCGTCACGGCTACAAGATCCTGAAGGACGGGCGCGAGACGGGAGTGGTCACCTCCGGCTCCTACGGCCCCTCGGTAGAAAAATATATCGGCGTTGGCTACGTGCCGTCGGCGCTTTCGATGCCCGGCAGCGAATTTGAGGTGGAGGTGAGGGGGAAGGGGCAACGGGCCCAGGTCGTCCCAACCCCCTTCTACCCGCCACGCGTCAAAAAGAACTAAGCGAGGGACGATGAGTGGGCAAAGGTCGAAGGAAACCACCCAGGGGCACTGCGCGCTGCAATGCGGTACATTCCGACCACGCCGGTCAGCGGCTTGATGACTGCCTGGCGTCTTTTGGTGACCGAGCCCCATGACGGGGCGACCAACATGGCGGCGGACGAGGCCTTGCTCCGTTCCCGTCTCGCCGGTGACGGTGCCCCGACGGTCCGCTTCTTCGCGTGGGATCCCCCAACCATCTCGCTTGGCTATGGTCAGCGCGTGGACGCCGAGATCAATCTCTCGCTCGCAACAGGGTTCGGCATCGGCTTGGTGCGCCGCCCAACGGGTGGCAGCGCGGTCTATCACGACTCTTGGGAGCGAGAGGTCACCTATAGCGTCGTGGCGTCCTCCGACGATCACCCAGGGTTTGATGATCTCTTGGAGACGTATCGAATCATCGGATCTGCGCTCGTTTCGGGACTGAGACGACTCGGGGTTCGGGCGGACCTGGTTCCGGCTAGAAGGCTTCCCGGTGGCCCGCCGGCGTTCTGCTTTGCGCGGACCGGGAGCTACGAAGTCGAAGTGGACGGGAAGAAGATCATCGGAAGCGCTCAGCGACGGCAGAGCGGCGCTTTTCTCCAGCACGGCTCCATCCTGCTCGGGGCCAACGCGGAGCGGTTGCGGGCGCTCTTCCCTCAGGACGACCCGCTGGGAGAGATGACGACCATCGAGACCGTCTTGGACTGCCGTCCGAGCTTCCGCGAGACGGTCGAAGCGATGGTCTCGGGCTTCGAGGCGGTTTTCGGGACGAGACTCTCCCCGGGAGAGATCAGCGGCAAGGAGAGAGCGCTCATCGAGCGGTTGGTTTTGGCGAAATATGCCGCCCCGGCCTGGACCGAGCGAGGGGAGGTCCGCCTGGATCTCGAGGAGACCAGCCGGCCGCGGACTCCCGCCCGTTCCTGTTAGCATGCGGAGCTACGCGGAGGCTCCTCGAGTGGGCGTCGGGACATTCGTCCTCCGGGACGATGAGGTCCTCCTGGTCCTGAGGGGCCAGGAACCGTCGCGAGGAAAGTGGTCCATCCCCGGCGGGTTGGTGGAGCTGGGCGAAACTGTCGAGGCCGCTGCTCGCCGTGAGGTGAAAGAGGAGTGTGGCGTTGACGTGGAGCTTCGGGGCTTGGTGGGGGTTGTGGATCGCATCCTTCCAGACGCCACCGGAACAATCCAGTACCACTATGTCCTCGTGGACTTCTGGGGGACGCCCGAGAGCGGTGAACCACGACCCGGGTCGGATGCGATGGAGGTCCGCTGGGTACCTGTCGCCGAGCTTTCAAACCTTGAGTTGACAGATGGGTTGGGGGCCATGGTGGAGAAGGCCATCACCCTCTATCGCCGGATCGAAGTGAGTCACGGAGGAACGCGATGAAGCTCGAGTGCGCGGTAGGCTTCCTCGCCCAAGCGGATGGGGATGTGCTGATCGTGGAGCGCGCCCGCGGCGAACGGGGACTGCCGCCTCCCCTGGGCAAGCTGGACGCGGCGTTGAATCGTGTCGTGACTCAAGCCCTGGCGGAGGAGGGATTCGAGGGAAAAGTCGGTCAGACCGCGCACTTCCATACCCTCGGGCGGTTCAGCGTAAAACGGATCGTTCTCGTCGGGATCGGTGAGCGTTCTCGACTGGATCTCGAGGCGATTCGCAAGGCCGCCTCGGCCGGGGTGAGGCGCTCTCGCGAGCTTGGCGCCAAGACGGTGATCGCGAGTCTTTTCGGCGAGGGAGGAAAGTTGAGCGCCCGGGCCCGGGCCCAGGCCATGGCCGAGGGGATCCTCCTCGGGAGCTACGCCTTCACCAAGTACAAGAACCCGGGGAAAAATGAGAAGGTCATTGAGAGCGTGAAGGTCCTGGTGGGGGATCGCCGGCCGCTCACGCTCGTCCGGGGCGGCCTTCAAATCGGGTCCGTTCTCGCTGAAGCCACCAATCTGGCCCGCGACCTGATCAACGAGCCGGCCAACCGGGTCACCGCATCCCGCCTGGCGGAGGTGGCGCAAGACATCGCCCGGGCCGGTAAGCTCGCGGTCAAGATCTATGAGAAGGCCCAATGCGAAGCCATGGGCATGGGGGCGTTCCTCGGTGTGAACAAAGGGAGTCAGAACCCGCCGAAATTCATCCACGTGACCTACAATCCCGGG
>JACOUJ010000138.1 GCA_016177865.1 Candidatus Rokuibacteriota bacterium | reverse complement strand
TTTCTCAACGAGGCCGTCCTTGCCTGCTTCGAGGGCATGCCGGGCTAACTCGAAGTGAACCGCCGGTGGGGTCGCGATCACCACTCCCTCGATTTCCGAAGCCTCCAGGAGAGCGCGCGCGTCATGCACGAGGGTGACTTCAGGGTAGAGGGCCCGCACTCCCTCGAGGACCACTGGATTAGAATCACACACGGCCCTGAGCGCCCCGAGGGCAGCCAGGTTCCGAGCGAGATTCCGCCCCCACTGTCCACAGCCGATCAATGCGACGCTTGGGCTCCTCGAAGTCATTTCCTGGGTCTCATTCTTGGCAGCCTAAATTTAAGTGCGTTTACTTGCGCAAGGTGAGGAGCTTTTCTTGGGGCACACCCTGACCGATCAGCTCGGCCACGAGCGCGTCGGGTCGATCGAGGGTGGCGACAATGATCAGGTCGTATTGGTCCATGTCTTGAGCCCGGATGGCCTGCACCGGCATACCCAGAAACTCCCCGCCCCCGCGGCCGTCGAAGACCGCCGCCGGCTCCAGCCCGAGTTCTCGGAGCGAGAGGTACGCGAGCTCCGCGGCTTCCCCGGTGCCGTAGATGGCGATCCGCTTGTGGCCGGCGGCGGCGAGAGGCAACAGGACGGTTTTGAGATGTTGACGGGCCTGGCCGTAGAGCTGAAGCGAGTACTGCATGAACTCGTAGGTCAGGCGAGTCTTCTCGGCGATGCCCTTCGGGGTGATGAGATAGCGGATCCGGTTCGGCTGGATGTTGACGAGCTTGATGTACCCCTTCCTGGCCAGACGCTTCAGATAGAGGTTCGTGAGGCCGAGGGCGATGTTGAGCTTGGTGGCCAAGCTTCGCTGGGTAACCTGCGCGTCGTTGGCGATGGCATCGAGCAGCTTGAGATCGCGGTGCGCTTCGGTATCCATGCTCTGACCTCTTGCGCGGTGATCGACCGGTGCAGAAGAAGGGTGACGTCGGCTCAGAGGGGCGCGACGTCGGCGGCGTCGATCTCGAGCGAGGCCCCCTGCCGGATGGCGTTCACAACGACCAGCAGGCGGGCCTTGGCATCCTTTCGGACCAGGAGACCACGCACCCCCATGAGCGGCCCCCGGATGACCTCGACAGGCCGCCCTGGGATCAGTTCCGGACAGGGGTCATACGGCAGGGGTCCAGCCACCACCCGGCGGACCGCCTCGATCTCGTCATCCGAGACAGGCTCGGGCACTCCCCCTTTGCCGACCAGGCTCACGACACCCGCCACCTTGAGGACGAGCGCGCGGGCCTCGACCCCGAAGCGCCCGAAGCAGTACCCGGGAAACAGCGGCACCTCGATCCACTTCCGCCGGTCTTTCCAGCGGCTCCACCGTTTGGCCAGGGGGAGAAAGGGCTCCACGCCTCGCCCGGCGAGCTGGGCGGCCACCTTCTTCTCGTGCCGGGAGCGAGTCCGGATGGCATACCAGTGAGTGCATTGGGGGACAGCATCAACTTGACCGCTTTGATCCACGGGCAGGCTCCCGCCCCGTCACTTACAGGGGCGCATCGTTCAGAAATTGAACGATGCGCGCATCTTCACCTAGTGGACGGGCGTCTGTCAAGTCTTTCATGATGTGTTCAAGAAGCTAATAGAATCAAGTAGTTTTAGGAGCCTTTTGGAGGGAATCAGTTCTGACCCGAGACCGGGGCGAGCGCCTCAAGTTTCATCTGAACCAGCGCCCGGAGATCGGGGAACAGGCGAACGGCGTCCACCGCAACCCCTCCGCCTCCCCGAGCCACCACGCGGAACTCGACCCGGGCCTCGGGGCGAGGGTGGCGAAACGGGACCGCGATCTCCTCGAACTGATCGCTGGCCATTCGACGACCTGGCACCGCCATCCGCGCGAGCAAGGTGTCGCCGGCCTGGACCTCCAGCAGCGGTCCGTCCGACCCGGCAGGACCGAGGCCCCGCACGCGAAAGACGGCCAGGTAGGCGCCCCACGGCAGATAGGTGTACGGCCCGTACGTGACCACGCGGGGAGAGGGGCTGCGGCTCGGGGGGACCACCACCACTTGGTTCGCCGAGGCTCCAGCCATCAGCGCGACCTCACCCGTCAGTCGGGGGAAATCTTCCGCCTCGAAGGTCGTAGACAGGCTGTACCGAAGCAGCTCGGGATTCAGTCCCGTGACCCGGGGAAAGGCCCGGTCGAACGCCGGCCCATCCTCAGCCCCGGCGAGGGCGCGCAGCTCGCTCACAAAGTCGGGCGCCCCGCGGGTCAGCAAGGCCAGGCGGTCGCGCGCCGTGCCGACCTGCCCGGTCTGGGCGTACGCCACAGCGAGGAGAAACAAGGCCTCGGGATCGGGAACCCCCGCTTGAAGGGCCTCCTCGAGCCAGGGGATCGCCTGATCCCATTCCCCCCACGCCCAGTAGGTCTCCCCGATGGCCCTGGCTCCGTGCCGAACCTGGATGAGGACCCCGTCACCCGAACCGACACTGATCCGCAAGGGAACCACATAGGGCGGTTGCCAGGTCAGGGCCGTCGGGCGGAAGGTCACCAGGGTCCGCCCGTAGGGGGCGACCCACCGGCTCCTGACCGTGAGGCCGGTCCGGATCCGCACCCGGCTCGGGGCAGTTCCGTTCCGGAGGAAGACCCCGACGGTCTCGAACGGCCGGTGGCTCACGAGGGTCACCGACCGCTGATACCCGCCTCGAATCCACCACGTCCGATCATCTTTGTCATACGGGGCCTCGCCAAGCCAGGAGACCCCGCCGTTCCAGGAGTCATCGAAGGGCCTCGGGAGATAGGGGCGAACGGTCGATGCCCCCGGCCCCGCAGCGGGCCACCACACCCGGATGGTCGAGTGCGCAAATCCAATCGGGAAGAGTTCGAAACTCCGCACCAAGTGTGCAGAGCGTGGTAGATCTCTGAAAAATGCAGCAATCTGTGGATACTGCGCCGGGCGTTCGACGTAACGGCCGTGTTCGAGGGAACTAGTGGCGAGGAGGTCGAACCGCTCCGTCTGCTCGGCCAATGGCTTCCTCGCATCGAAGTAGGCAGCCCCGGGGCGTTCGTTAACGCCCAGGGGCCAGTACCCCTCAATCGCGACACGTAGCCTAGGGGGGACATGGGCCTGGAACCACAGGCCCGCCAGATATCGCGTATCGGGCAGGGTGAGAAATAGACCCTGACGGTACGAGCTGTGAAAGGAGGGGAACGCTGCCATGACGAAGACCACCACGATCAGCGTGACAGGAACCACCCGACCACCGCTGAGCCGGAGCGCCTCGGCTACGGTCCGTCCGCCGAGGAGGACGAAGGCGACCGTCACTGGGACGAGAAAGCGGTCGTCGGGCACGGGGACTCGAAACAGGACCACGCCAAGGGAGGCGATCAGTGTCAAGAGCACCCAATCAAACGCGGCCCGCCGCCACACGGCTACCAGCACGCCTAGCCCTGCCAGCACGAGTTGGCCGGCATCCATGCCATGGGCAAGGGTGCCCAAGACCGTGCTCAGCCGTTCACCCGCGTTCTCGACACCCCACAGGGAGGCAAGTTCGGAGCGAATCCGATGCATGACGCCCCAGGGACTCTGATAGCCGCCGAACGTGAGCCCCTGGAGAGTGAGCGCGACCAGGAGGGTGAGGAGGCCGGCCGCGCCGAGCGCCCAGAGCGTCCCTATGCGCCGACGCCAGCCCAGGAAGAGGGCCAGGACCACGGCCGGGGCCCCCGCGATTCCGCCGATCTTCGCCGCGGCGGCGGCTCCAGCAAGCCCCGCGCTGAGCAGGGAGCGCGGGAGCGAAGCCTGGTGAAGCACGGTCACCGCCACCAAGAGCGCGAGAGCAAGCAACCAAGTCATCGCCGAATCGGGATAGGGGTAGTGGGAGTGTAGGCTGTGCAAGGGCGAGACGGCCAAGAACACGGCTGCGACGATCCCGGCAGTGTGACTGTACGCTAGCCGACCGATTCCATACACCACCCAGACCGTGAGAGTGCCGAGCGCGGCGCTCAGCCCGCTGCCGATGGCCGCGACGAAGGGCATGGTCCACGGCACCGGGATCGCCAAAAATCCGGCAACCCCCGCCACAGCCCGAATCGCCGCAGCATGAAGAAACATGTACAGCGGGGCATCGGTTTTCCACACCAGTCCCACCCACTCATCCCGGACATAAAGACCCCAGGCATCAGGGACCGTGAGGGTCGCTGCGTCGGGGTGATAGACGAAATCCTCCTTCCACCCATGGAAGACTCCCCAGAAGCGGAGGAGGGCGCCCAGGAGGACGATCAGACTGACCTGGAGCCATCGGGCCCGGACGAACCACCGGGCCGCGGCGATCGGCCAGGACGCCAGGGAGGCCAACGCCGCGCGGATCCGAAAGGAGCGGGCCGGGGATTGCGCGAGCATGTTACGGCCTGACCTCGACCACCAGCGAGCCATTACCTCGGCGAGGGGAGGCTGCCTCGCAAGGCCGCTCACGAACAGGGGCGAGCAGGAAGCGAGCGGGAGGTCGGGGCACCACGCGAGAAACGGTTACGATCTTCCGCAGAGCCTTCACCAGCTGCCGCGGCAACCGGGCAGCAACAAGCTCTTCCTTTTTCATTTTCTCCCCTCCTGGGCTCTTCGAAGAATCTCGGCAATGACGCCTGGTGAGACCCACAGGACCGTGCTATTGAGCTTTGCAGAATTAATGGAAGACCCTGAGCGATTCTGGTATGCTGCTGGGCATGAGACCACAGGGAACCGCCCAGCAGCTGGAACGGCGACGCCGACAGGCCATCCGGCTGTTAAAGGCGGGCAAGACTCTGTCGGCGGTGGCCCGGGCCCTCAGCGCGTCGGTGAGTTCAGTGTTCCGCTGGTACCAGACGTACCGGAAGAAAGGGCTGCGGGGACTCCGGCCGCACCCCGCACCGGGCCGCCCGCCCAAGCTTTCCGACGCCCAGAAACGCCAACTCGTCAAGGTGCTCCTCCGAGGTCCCCTAGCTGCCGGGTATCGGACGGACCTCTGGACGCTCCAGCGCGTGGCCGAGGTGATCGACCGAAAATTTGGCATTCAGTACCACCCCTGCCATGTGTGGAAGCTCCTGACCGGCCTCGGGTGGAGTTGCCAGAAGCCCGAGCGGCGGGCGCTCCAACGGGACGAAGCGGCCATCGCGCGGTGGAAGCAAACGGAATGGCCCCGGATAAAAAAAACAGCGCGCACGTGGGGCCCATCTCGTCTTCCTGGACGAAAGCGGGTTCCTGCTCATTCCCAACGTCCGTAGCACCTGGGCCCCCAAAGGCCGGACCCCAATCGTGTACCATCTCTACAAGCAAGACCGGATCTCGGTCATCAGCGCCCTGGCCGTCTCCCCGAAACGCCGCCGGGTGGCCCTCTACCTCCACTGCCGGACCCGGAATCTCACCGGGCTCGACGTCCGCGCGTTTCGTTCCATGCGGAGCGTCCGCGCACGGCGGATCGTCATAGACGACCAGCAGATCGACATCGCTCCCCACGGTGGCTCGACCGCTCGCATACGACCCGAACAGGACCACCCGCCGGACCGGCAGCAGGGCCCTGAGCCCTTCCACCCGCTCCCTCAAGGTCTCGAGGAGCCAGGCGCGGTCAAATCTCGGATAGAAGACCCGAACAGAACTCGACGATCGCTCGGGCATGCTCGATCAGCCTCACGGCCTCGGTCCTCGTGTAGCGGGTCCTCGGAGCCCCGGAGGGGTGCGCGTTGGGGTGGCGAGCCGGGATGTACGCCTTGTCGAGTTCCAAGCTCCCTCGAGAAGATGCGGTGGCACCGTCCGTCGCGCGGCCAGCTCCGTCAGGAGGTCGGCGACCGAGTGGCCCCAGGCCTCTGCCCCCATCTTCTGGAAGACCGCTTTGACGGCCTTCTCCGCGGCCTGCTGAGCGGAAAAACAGGCCCAGTCGTGGTATCCGCCCTCCAGGTCGCTCCGCGCGTGCAGGAGGTCCCCTTCAGCCTGATCCATCCAGTCGCGACTTCGTTCCATGCGGAGCCCCCGTGAGGGCAGATAGCACCCCCTGACCTCGGGGAGGGCAATTTTCGCGCGGGACAGCCCCGCCACGGCCATGGCGAGCCCGGGACGAAGCCATGGGCTGACGAGGCGCCCGGTCACCGCGAGGGCCGCACCTCGACCACGAGGGCGTCGGGGAAGCGCGCGGCAATGGCAAGGCCCTCGGGCGGAGGGTCCAGCGCC
>JACOUJ010000137.1 GCA_016177865.1 Candidatus Rokuibacteriota bacterium | reverse complement strand
CGCCAAGCGAGGCGACACACTAGAGTACACCGGCCAGAAGGAATATGGGGGCGGCTCCTACGTCCGCAGCGGAACCTACCTTGAGGTCAAAAATCGGGAGGGTAAACCCGGATGGATTCATGAAGCAGATGTCGTCGAATCCAGCCGGGACTAAAGGGGCCTATGTCAACCAGGCTCGCCCTTCCTCGCAAGCTCGGTGACCCGCTGGCGCCGGTGCTCGAGGGCGCCATCGACATGGCCGCCGCTATCGCACGACTCGAGGCCGAGCCGGAAAAATTTAGAATATCGTAGCTACGGCGCCAGAGGGGATGGATTCCCTTAGAAATCGTGCAGTTGACACGAGGTCAGTGGGCTGGCATTTCCTGTCTTTCAGCTTCTGCTCTCCCCCCTTTCAGTGAAAGGCCCTCGGATTCAAGTCGTACGACTCCCGCCGCAACAAATACGACTTTAGTCTAATTGACAGACCCCGGTCTAGGGCGCATCGTCTCCCGCGAGGACGATGGTCTCATGGGCTGCCGCTCGGGTGCCGGTGGGCGAGCGTTCACCTGTTTGGTCGGAAACGGGAGGCCTCGGTTGGTGCCGAGACTTGGGCGGTCCGTCCAAGCGGAGGGCCTGACCATGACCAGATCCGTGCGGTTGGTCATCGCTTTCAGCGTCCTGGCGCTGGTGGGCTGTGGGAAGTCGTCGCCCACGGGTTCGACGGCCACCACGTCCGTCACGGCTGGCCAGCAGAGCATCGTGTCCCGGCACAATGCCCAGTTCTTCAACGATAAAACGACTCGCTGGGAAGTCCCCATCAACATCTTCATCGTCAATCCGGGGGGACGGGACATTCTTCGGGATTGGGAGGTCCAAACAGGTGGAGCCATTCGTCTCAACTTCATTGACTATAACCCGGGAGAAGGTATCCGATTTCGGGCATTGGACCTCCCGGGCAACATCGTCGGCTTCTCAGGACTGTTTGAGCCTCCGTCGAGCGCCGGGGTAATCGTCGCTCAAACCCCGCGCATTCACACACTTCGGATTCCCCAAGTAATCAGTAATCGCGTCCGAAACTGTGATGTCTTTTTAGATCCCATCCTGTGGCAGTCGGGCGCGGCAGTTTTTTGGCACGTGGTTAAGCATGAGGTCGGCCACTGCCTCGGCTTTGTAGATCACACCTTTGAAACTGACAGCGTAATGAGTTCGCTTGAAAGCGTCCCATGTTGTCCGACGAAAATCATTCCCCGGGTAGCAGACATGCTGCGGGAACTCTACACGCTACCGATCGGGACCGAGGTCCATTGAATTGACGCTGGAAACTCTGCGGAGATAGGAAAGGACGCATGAATTTCTGATGTCGGAGAACGCTGCACGGCCGGTGGCGACCTGAGGGAAAGCTCTTATAACAGTGACAAAGGTGGGAGATTAAACGAACTCCGAGGCATCCAGGACGGCACGCATGTTTCGGGCGCGGCTCGACGCCGTTCGGCTGGTCGTTGCTCGGCTATTCGCGGCCAGTTCCACCGTTCTAGTTGCCTTCGCCATTGCGGCACCAGTACTGGAATCCATGCGCGTACCGGCCGCTCAGCCGATCTATAGGCTATTGTCATTCGTCTGCCACCAAATCCCCTCAAGGTCTCCGATGATCCTGGGCTCTAATGCTGGACTGTGTTTCCGCTGTCTGGCCCTATACACGGCTCTCGCGGTGGGAACGCTTTTGCCGCTCGATATCGTCACTAGGAGGCTTGGTCGAATTTTCAAGGGGTTACCGCATTTACTTGTTAACCATTCTACGGTGGTTGTTGCTGGACTCTTCATCCTGTTCCTTCTGATAGACGGCCTTCTGCCGATGTTGGGGTGGCCGCCCAGCACGAATCCTCGGCGCGTGGTCACCGGGTTGCTAGGCGGTTGGGGAGTTGCCTCGCTATTGCTTGTCTACCGAGGGCGATGAGAGGAGGCGCACGATGTTGACAAGACAAGGAATAGCAATCCTGGTTATTACAGCCTTTGTGGTGGCCCAACCGTCGTTCCTCGCTGTTGGAGCTGACAAAGAGGTAACCTTGCGCTCGGGCACACCCATCTTCTTGGTGTTTGATCAGTCCATCGACAGCGAAACGGGGAATGAGGGCGACACGATTTACTTGCGCGTAATGCGGCCCGTTCAGGTCGAGGGGGTCGTCGTGATCCGTTCCGGCGAGAAGGTTCGCACGAAACTGACAGAGGTAAGAAAGGCGAAGGGGTGGGGAAGACGAGGAGACATTACAGTCCGGGTTGAGTCCACAAGTGCCGTGGATGGCCAGGAGATCCTCCTCAGCGCCACTCAGCGTCGAGAAGGGGAAGGACGTGGCGGGGCGGCAACTGCGGTCGGGGTCGGCGCCGGTCTCATCTGCTTGCCAGCTGCCCTACTCGGATTCGCGATCAAAGGCGAGGAGGGCCGTATCCCAATTGGCTTCGAGGTCAAAGCATACGTGGACTCTGATCAGAAGATAAAAATCGCGGCGGGCGAGGAGCTGTCGCCTGCTGAGGAGATGAAGCGAGCAAAGGAGCTTGAGAAGGAGATCGCAGAAAAGGCGCAGCGCGAAAGGGAGGAGAAGGAAAAGAAGGAGAAGGAAGCGCAGCAACAACCAACAAGGCAGTGAGCCTTATGCCCTTAATCAGCCACCCCATCTGTGAACACCCCGGCGCGCTCTGGAGCCGCGCCCCATTCCATCCCCTCTTTGGAGGATCAAACCGTCTCGTCAAGTCCATGATGACGCCTACGGGTTCCATATGGCAGTCCCCTTTTTACACTGCGTAGATTTGCATTGGCTCGGTTGCGCCCCCTCGCGGATATTCCCGTGGCGCACTACCCCACGACAGAGTTTACCAAATGATCTCCCGCCTTCTGCTCGTTCTAGTTAGTCTCGGTAGCGTTTACGCTTTCTACAGGGTAGGCGCATTGGCAGGATTTTTTCTGCTCCTAATCGGTCTACTCCTGTTATGGAAGGGAGGAAGAAACATGAAGGCTGATGCAAAGAAAGGCTTGCTGATCAGCACTGTCTTGCTCATTGCCTTTAGTGCAAGTGGTTGCGCCAGCACCCCGGGAAGCATCACTCCCATCACGCAGTTGAAGGAAGGCGTGAAACTTGCCAACTTTTCCAATCTGTCTATAGAAGTAAAACATGCCGATGATGTTTCCATGATGTCCACCGACAGAGAGAGAATCTTGAACTTGCTTATCGCCAGGATCAAAAAAGAAGCGCCCGGTCGTTTCAAAGAAATTAACTCGTCGACTCCTGGTCCTTCCACGCTTCATATCTCTGTCAACGTTACAAGATATGAGAAAGGCAGTGCCTTTGCGCGGTTCATGCTCGCCGGACTCGGACAGATCAAAATTGATGCCCAAGTTGTTCTTGAAGATCGGGAAAAGCAGGAACCGCTCGGAAGGTACGAAGTTACGAAAACATTTGCCTGGGGCGGAATCTATGGGGGTGCAACCAGGATTGAAGATGTAGAGGAAGGATTCACGACCGCAATTGTCGATCTTCTGCTGAAACAGGCCTTGGAGGCATCGCGCCCCCAACTCCAACCTGATCAGACAGCCTCGGCTCCATCCACCGTCACGGCCGCGCTTCCTGCCTCTCAGGAGAAGAAGAGGTGGGTGAAAGTCGTCTCTGCCGAGGCAGAGATTTTTGAGACCAAGCCTGAGAAGGGAGTGGTCGCGGCAGTATTAGAACTCGCCAAGCGAGGCGACACACTAGAGTACACCGGCCAGAAGGAATATAGGGGCGGCTCCTACGTCCGCAGCGGAACCTACCTTGAGGTCAAGAATCGAGAGGGCAAACTCGGATGGATTCATGAAGCGGATGTCGTGGAATCCAGCCGGGACTAAAGGGCCTATTGTCAACCAGGTTCGCCCTTCCTGGCCGGGGTCCGGCGCTGAGGTCCAAGTACCCGTCCGTTCGAGCGTCGTCCTCTTGGCAGGCCCTCTGCTTGGTTCAGCGGATGTCGGCAGACACATGTTGCAACCCGAAACCGAAGGAGGTGGACGATGCGGACGATGATGGTGCGGACTCTGAGCGTACTGCTGGCGGCCGCGCTCCTGGTGACCGGTTGCGCGGGGCCCAACGGCGGGCTGGCCGCGGAGACGTTCGGCCGCGGCCTGCTGAACCTGGTGCTCTCGCCCTTCATGATCGCGGCGGGGATCGCCCAGGGGCTGGCGTTCCTTCCCTACACGCTCGGCACCGGGCTGGCCGAGCTGAACCGGGGGCTGCTGCAGGCGCAGGCGGTTCCGCTGGACGACTCCTACAAGGCGACCTTCGGGGTGTCCATCACCGATCCGCGCGTGGATCCCAAGTCCGGCGAGATCCGCGGGCAGGAAGGCCTCTACGGTCGGTACCGGCCGCAGGCGATCATGGAGGCCAACCGCGCGTTTCAGCGGCTTCTCGTCTCCCAGGGGATGCCGGAGGACAAGGCCCGGAACTACGTGCTGGCCGGCAACTACGCCTACGCCTGGAGCCGGGGACACATTCTCCTCGCCGTCACGTACCGGCACTCGGGCGCGCAGCCAATTCGCGTGGCGTCGAAGGAGACGGGTATCGTCACGACGTTCCGACCGGACCAGCGGGCCTGGCACGAACCTTACGAGCGCGACGTGAACGGCCAGGTCATTGACGAAGTCATCGACTGGGCCGCGATGGAATATGTGCTCCTACGGCAAGACAAGATCGTCACGACGCTGATGGTCCTCGCGGCCGAGGCCGTGAAGTCCGGTAAGCGGTCAACGGATTACTGGGAGGCGGAGCGGCGGTGGAAGGCCGGGGAGACCACCCAGCTCATCCGTGAGTCCATGGGGCGCGTGAAGCTCGAGGGCGTCACGAGCTGATCCTCTCGCACCCAACGGGGGCCTGACGCTCCCGGCTGCTTAGCCCTATTCAAAGGGAGCGCCAGGCCCATCAACTTACACGAAACGGAGGATTAATTAGCCCTCCTGCGCCGAACGGGACCGGCTCAGCGGGCCGCAACAGCCCGGGCGAAGCGCTCCGGGTTCCGTCGCCCCCCGGGGCGATCCCGGAGGAGACGCTCCTGCTCCTGGAGCCTGTCCTGGGTGGCCGGGTGCGTCGAGAAGAGCCTTGCCAGGGCCGAGTCCTTCTGTTCACCCCGTGGCGGAGCGCGATGTGGCCGACCTCGTGGCCCAACACGCCCGCGAGGGTCGCCTCGTCCCGCATGAGCCCGAGGGCCCCGCGGGTGACGAAGACGAAGCCGCCGGGCGCCGCGAAGGCGTTGACCTCGGGGGCATCGAGCACGGCGAAGTAGTAGCGGAGATCCGGTCGCTCCGAGTGCGCCGCCACCGCGCTCCCGACCAGCGCCACGTAGCGCGTGAGCTCGCGGTCGCGGAGGACCCGGTAGCGGGCACCGATGCCGGCCGTGACGGCCCGGCCGAGTTCGATCTCCTGGGGCTCGTCCATGTCCGTGAAGGCCCCCTTGACGGCCGGGGCGTACGTCATCACGCCCGTCATCACGGATCCGACGTCGAGCCCGGCCTGGCAGCCGACCCCCAGGAGGCCCGACGCAAGGCCGATCGCGATGGCGAGGAGTCCGCGCTTCATGACCCACCTCCCGGGGACCTGAGCTCCCCCTCCCGGATGAACGCCTCCATCTCGGCCGCCGGTGGCTGGTTCTCCTCGATCCAGCGCACGACGTCGTAGTCTTATCCTCGCTTCTGGGCATAGCCCTGGGCATACACCCCCTTGGCGCCCGTGGAGGCGGCCGTCGCGGAGGTCGACGCGTCGCCCGGGACGAGTTGGAGGAAGTCCGACACCCCCCGGCTCACCGGCTGCTCGACGAGGGCGGCCTCGAAGATCCAGCCGTTCTTCTCGCGGGGCGTCCGGACGAGGAACCAGCGCTCCTGGCCCTTGAGGATCTGCACCCGCTCCCCCTTGAGCACGGTGTCCACGACTTCGTAGTACGACCCGCGGCCGG
>JACOUJ010000136.1 GCA_016177865.1 Candidatus Rokuibacteriota bacterium | reverse complement strand
ATCCTGGCCGTGTTGATTCGGGTGTTACCGACGAAACGTATGACGGACCAGATCCCAGACGCGGCGTGAAGCTCGCGCCGGAGATTGGGGGGAGGGGGGGCATGAAGGTCAGCCACCGCTCGCCTGTATGGACTTGGATTGTTGCCGGCGAGCGCTACGAGGGTGTCCTCTCCCTCGACCGGCTGGCGGAGGGTTCCAGATTTCCCGGCTCCCGACCCTGAACGCCGTCCGCCGACTCAAGAGTGCCTCTAGATTCATGGGTTAGGAATCGCTAAGATGGCAGTTGGAGCCGCGTCCATGCCTCGCCCGGGATAGCCTCCCGGGAAGCGGAAAGGAGATCACAGTCATGTCCGAGCCTCAGAAGATCAGCATCGATAACGGCAAGCTGCGCGTGCCGGACAACCCGATCATTCCCTTCATCGAGGGGGACGGCACCGGCCCGGACATCTGGCGCGCGAGCGTGCGGGTGTTCGACGCGGCCGTGGCGAAGGCCTACGGCGGCACGCGCCGGATTGCGTGGAAGGAAGTGTACGCGGGCGAGACGGCGTTCACGAAGTTCAACACCTGGCTACCGGAAGAGACCGTCAGAGCTTTTCGGGAATACCTCGTCGGCATCAAGGGACCGCTGACCACGCCGATCGGGGGCGGTATCCGCTCGCTCAACGTCGCCGTGCGTCAACTCCTCGACCTCTACGTGTGCCTCCGGCCCGTGCGATGGTTTAAAGGCGTCCCCTCGCCGGTCAAACACCCCGAAAAGGTGGACATGGTGATCTTCCGTGAGAACACCGAGGACATTTACACCGGCATCGAGTTCGAGAAGGGGTCGGAGCCCAACCGGAAGTTCCTGGCATTGTTCAAGGAGGTCTTTCCCAAGGAATACGCGAAGATCCGCTTCCCCGAGACGTCGGGGATCGGCATCAAGCCGGTGTCGCAAGAGGGGAGTGAGCGACTCATCCGCGCGGCGATCAACTACGCCATCGTCAACAAACGCCGGAACATCACCCTCGTCCACAAGGGCAACATCATGAAGTTCACCGAAGGCGCCTTCCGCAATTGGGGGTACACGCTGGCGGAGCGCGAGTTCGGCGACCGGGTCTACACCTGGGAGCAGTGGGAGCGGACCAAGACAAAGGCGGGTGAGGCGGCGGCCAATGCAGAGCAGAAGGCCGAGCTGGCGGCGGGCAAGCTTCTCGTGAAGGATGCCATCACCGACATCACGCTCCAGCAGGTGCTGACCCGTCCGGACGAATTCGACGTGATCGCCACGATGAACCTGAATGGCGATTACCTGTCGGATGCGCTGGCGGCGCAGATCGGGGGGATCGGCATCGCGCCCGGGGGCAACATCAACTACGTCACCGGGCACGCCGTGTTCGAGGCGACGCACGGCACCGCGCCCAAGTACGCCAATCTGGACAAGGTCAATCCCGGCTCGGTCATCCTGTCGGGTGAGATGATGCTGCGCTATCTGGGCTGGACGGCAGCGGCTGACCTGATCATCAAGGGGATGGACGGCGCGATCGGCGCCGGCACCGTCACCTATGACTTCGCGCGCCTGATGGACCGGGCCAAAGAGGTGAAGTGCTCCGAGTTCGGGGACGCGATAATCGCCCACATGTAGGCCATGGCATCCGGTCATCACTCCGCTTCGCTGGCCCGTCGCGGCGCCGACGGGATCCGAGAGGCCTTCGACAGCTACCAGCACGGGTTCAAGGAGATCACGGAGCGCGCGCCGTCCCGGTTCGAAGATCTGGACTGGCGTGGCATGCAGCAGGACGCGCGGGAACGCCTCGATCTGTATCCGCGCGTGATCACGCGGGTCGTCGCCGACGTGCGCCGGATCCTCGGTGAACGCGCCGAGGACCGGAGCCTCTGGGCGGAGATGAAGGCGGCGTACACGCAGACGATCGCCCGCCGACTGGACTTCGAACTTGCCGAGACCTTCTTCAACTCCGTCACGCGACGCATCTTCGCGACGGTCGGAATCGACCGCAGGATCGAATACGTCGATTCCGACTTCGATGCGCCCCCGCCCCCGCCTGACGAACCGGTCCACCGGAGCTACCGCGGCGGCCGGCCGACCCGGGTCCTGGTGAAGGAGATCCTGGCTGACTATGCGGGGCCGATCCCATATGAATCCATCGACCTGGATGTCGAGCTGGTGGCCGATCGAATCGACGCCCGCCTTCAAACGGAATGGGGCGCGCACCCCATCGACGTCGTCGAGGTCCTCGAGCGGGTCTTTTACCGGAACAAGGGGGCGTATCTGATCGGGAGGATCCGAGGTGGGGACCGGCTCCTGCCGCTTGCCCTCGCCTTGCTGAACACGGGTCGCGGCCTCGTCGTGGACTCCGCACTCCTCACCGAAGACGAGGCGAGCATCGTCTTCAGCTTCACCCATTCATACTTCCACGCCGAGGTGGGTGCGCCGCACGGCGCGATTCAATTCTTGAAGTCCATCATGCCGCTCAAACGCATCGCCGAGCTCTACATCGCGCTGGGGTACAACAAGCACGGCAAGACCGAGCTGTACCGGGATCTGCTCCGCCACCTCGGACGGTCCGCGGACAAGTTCGAGATCGCCCCCGGCGACCCGGGCATGGTAATGCTGGTGTTCACGCTGCCGTCGTACGATGTCGTTTTCAAGGTGATCCGCGACAAGATCCCGTACCCCAAGAGCACGACGCGGCACGACGTCTTGAAAAAATACCAGCTGGTGTTCGGCCACGATCGCGCCGGCCGCCTGGCGGACGCCCAGGAGTTCGAGCACCTCGCCTTCGATCGTGACCGATTTTCCGATGCGCTGCTGACCGAGCTCAGGGAGACGGCGGCGGACAGCGTGTCGCTGAGGGGCGACCAGGTGGTCATCAAGCACCTGTACACGCAGCGCCGGATGACGCCGTTGAACCTCTACCTGCGCAACGCGGGCGAGGCCGCCGCCCATGACGCCGCCCTTGAGTACGGCCAGGCCATCAAAGACTTGGCGGCCAGCAATATCTTCCCTGGCGATCTCCTGCTGAAGAACTTCGGCGTGACCCGCCACGGGCGCATCGCGTTCTACGATTACGATGAGCTGTGCCTCCTGACCGATTGCAATTTCCGGGATATGCCCGAGCCACGCACCCTCGAAGAGGCGATGGCGGCCGAGCCGTGGTTTTACGTCGGGGACGGAGATCTCTTCCCGGAGGAGTTCATCACCTTCATGGGGCTTCAGGGGAGCGTGCGCGAGGTCTTCTTGAAGACGCACGAGGATCTACTGACGCCGGACTTCTGGCGGAGGATGCAGGCGCGGCACCGGGCCGGCGAAGTGATCGATATCTTTCCGTACCGACAGAGTCGCCGGCTGCGTGTGAGCCGACAAGCAGGGACCATGCGGATGTGATGGGGCTGCTCTCCAACCGCATCGCCACTGCGGTGCGCCGCGCGCCTTGGTCCCCCACGACGTCGAGGCTCGGAAGGGGCTGTGCCAGCAGTGCCACACGACCGGTGAGCAGGGAGCGCCGATCACTCCCCATCCCACCCGCACGCATTTCTGTGTCCAGTGCCACGTGGGACAGGACCTGACCGTCCTCGCCTTCGACAAAAGGAGGCCAAAGTAGTAAACTGCGAGAAGCATCGCAGGGGCGGAACCGGAAGGGTCCCCGACGATGAGTGGGATCCTGCGATCCTCCGACGAACCACGCACGAAGAAGAGGAGAGTGATGGCGTCGATGCTTCCCGTCTTTGCGGTGTTCCTTCTCGCGGTTGCTTTCCAGAAGGTGAGGGCGTGGGAGATCAAGAATACTATCGATCCGGCGCTCCAGCCGCGGCGGACCCATAGCGAAGCGTTCACGATCCCGCTGCCCGAGGGGACGACGGCCGCGGAGATCGAGGCTGTGCTCACCTATCACCACCGGCCCGGCGAGGAGTTCGTCGTCCATCGGGTGTTGAGGAAGGTGAGCTTCCGGAAGTAAAGAGCACCGGCAGGTGGAGCCGCGCGAGACCTGCTAGGAGAGGGCCATGGACGAACATGAACACCCCAAAGGTGCGCTACTTTTCATACTCATCTACCTCCTCCTGCTCGCGGCCATCTGGACCCATGCCTATCTCAAGCTCTGGACGGGGTGAGCGGCCATGGCCATGAGACAGCCCACCACGGTCTACCTCTATGAGCTGGCGTGGATCCTCCCGAGCATTGCGATTCCGGTGGGGATGCTGGTGGCCCTCGCCGTCACCGCGTTTGGCGTCGGCATTCATCTGCCGGGGAACGAGGGGCGGGTGAACCCCACGAAAGTCGTGGAGACGGCTCCCTTCGACAAGCCTGGCGTCGTCGCGGTCTCACCCGGTCGTTACGAGGCGCGCTTGGTAGCGCAGATCTGGTCGTTCACGCCCAACGAGATTCGTGTGCCCGCGGGCTCCACGGTGACGTTCGTGGCGACGAGCCGGGACGTGGTCCACGGCCTCTTCATCCACGGCGCTAACGTCAACGTCATGCTGATCCCTGGGCAGGTGGCGCGGGTGACGGCCCGCTTCGATCGCCCCGGCGAGTATCCATTCATTTGCCACGAGTACTGTGGGATCGCGCACCACGCCATGTGGGGGAAGGTCATTGTCGAGTCAGGCCGCTGATCTCGATTCCGAGAATCGACTGACGGCCGCGTACCTTCTCGTGGCCCTGATCGCCCTGTTCGGCGGCGCCGTCACTGGGCTGCTCCAGGCGCTGGAGCACGCCGGCGTCAATCTCTACCCGCGCCTCTTCCCGGTGATCCAGTCCTACTACCATGGCCTGAGCCTTCACGGGGTCCTGAACGTTCTCGTCTGGACGACCTTCTTCATCTGCGGGTTCCTCCAGTTCGTCACTGCGCGGGCTCTCGCGAGACCTCTGGCGAGCCCGCTCCTGGGCTGGGTGACTTTTTGGCTAATGACGGTCGGCCTCATCCTGGCTGCCATCCCACTCGTGGCAAACGCGGCCACGGTCCTCTTTACGTTCTATCCGCCCATGCGGGCCCATTGGGCCTTCTATCTCGGCCTCACGCTGGTCGTGGTGGGGACGTGGCTGGTCCTGCTCCGCCTGGCCATGACCCTCCGGGCCTGGCGCGCGGAGCACCGCGACACCCGCACCCCGTTGGCGGCCTTCATGTCCCTGGTCACGTTCGT
>JACOUJ010000059.1 GCA_016177865.1 Candidatus Rokuibacteriota bacterium | reverse complement strand
GACCCACCAGATCGGTGACCGAAAGGATCCCGATGGGCCGCTCTCGGTTTTCCTCAGGCTCGGTCACCACGACCCGGTGGATCTTTCTGTCATGGATCAGCCTCATAGCGTCCTCGACGGAGGTGTCCGCCCGGACGCTCACGACCGGGGAGGACATCAGATGGCGGGCCGCCAGGCCCCGCCAGTGTTTCAGGTAGGGCTGGACAAAAGTGGCGTTTACCAGATCGGTGCGCGAGATCACACCCACCGCGTACCCTTCCTCATCCACGACGACCAGGGCGCTGATGTCGTGGGCCTGGAGCGTGTCCGCCACCTCGCCGGCCGGCGTGTCGGGACGGCAGGTGATGACGCCGACGTGCATCCAATCTCGAACCCGCGCGTTCGCCATTCCTGACCCCTACGAAGCCACCGGGGCTTGAGTCATGATCTCTCTCGGGATCTCGATCACTTCCTGGAAGCCACGCCGCACGGCGGTCACGTTGTCGCGCACGACCTGCTCGCCGCGCTTGGCAAAGAATTTTCTGAGCGAGCGCTCTACGGCCTCGAAGACCGCGGCCTCCCCGAGCCGCCGCTCGCGGAGGAAGGGCGTCGCCTTGAGGAACACGCCCAGGAGCACGATCCCCTGCATCCGCTGCACGAGCTCCGGCCGCGACGCGGTCTCACGGGCGATCTTCACCGTGTCCAGGGCCAGGACCCGGATGCGCCCCGCGACGATCAGCCGCCGGGCGTACTCGGGAATATCCGTCCAGATGGTCGCCGGGTCCGTCTTGGCGCTCTGGATGAAGAGGATGCCGCCCTCGACCAGGCCGGCCAGGGGGTTCCCCAGGCGGAAGGCGTTGACGTCGTTCAGCGGCACGAAATCCACGCGGCTCAGCTCCGAGTGGGTGCGGATCCGATCCTCCGCCACCGTGAGGAAGTAGGTCGTGGGCAGCCCCTTCTTCTCCGAGCCGTACAGGGGATACGCCTGAACTTGGAGATGGAAGAGATCCCCGAGGATCGTCGCGATCACGCGATTGGTCACCACGGAGCCGAACCCCCCCACCGAATGGCCACGCATGGAGAAGCTTCCTCGTGGCCTCACGTCCGGCTCGTCCTCGCGGGGTAACGCGAGCGGATGCCCAATGCCCAGCACGAAGAAGCGGGGACCGCGGCTCCGCATGTTGGCGACCGCGGCGGCCAGGTCGCTGGGACGAATCTCGCGGCTTCCGAGCCCCGCCGCGCCGGAAAAGATCGCCGGGATCTGGGCCACGGGCGGATAGAGGGGATCCCCGGTGAGCGCGTCTGTGAAGGCCGCCTTGATCTCGGCGGTCAGCGGGTTGGACTGGGCCGGGGGATTGTCCATGCGCTCGATGACGGCAAACGCCTGGAGATGCTGGAGGGCCGAGACGATCTGGGGACCGGGGAACGGACGAAAGGCGGTCACGTGAAGCGCCCCCACCCGCCACCCCTTCTCGGCTCGTAGCCAGTCGACGGTGGCCATGGCCGTCTCCACCAGGCTCCCCATGCCGACGATGGCGTACTCGGCATCCTCGAGGCGATACGTCTGCACAAGGTCGTAACGACGGCCTGTCAGCTCTGCGTAGCGCTCCATCACCTGCTGGAGGATTCCCGGCAGCCGGTCATAGAAGAACCGCTGGGCGATCTTTCCCTTCATGTAGGCGTCCTGGTTCTGGACCACGCCGGACATGATCGGTTTGGCCGGGTTCATCAGGTTCCTGAGACGGGTCATGGCGTAGGGGTCGCCGATGAACTCTCTCATGAGGTCCGGCTCGGGGAGGAGCACGTTCTCGACCGTGTGGGTGGTCAGAAACCCGTCCTGCACGTTCATGAAGGGGGTCTCGGACTCCTCGGCGGCCCGGCGGGCGATGAGGGTCAGATCGCTGGCCCCCTGGGCGTTCATCGCGAACAGAATCCCCCAGCCCGTGTCCGCCACCGCCATCACGTCGTCGTGGCCGCAGTGGACGTTGAGGGCCTGGGAGGTGAGGGCCCTGGCGCCGATGTGAAAGACCGCGGGGAGGCGCTTTCCCGCGATCGTGTACAGGACCTCCTTCATCAGGACGAGCCCCTGGCCGGAGGTGAAGTTGGTGACCCGCCCGCCCGCGAGGGCAAAGCCTTCGCAGGTGGACGCCGAGGAATGTTCGGACTCCAGCTCGAGGAAGAAGAGCGGCTCGCCCCAGAGATTCTTCTTGCCGTTGGCCTGCGCCGCCTGGTACCCGGCGCCCATGTTGGTGGACGAGGTGATCGGGTAGGCGCAGGCGCCCTGGGAGATGTGGGTCTCGACCCAGACCACCGCCTCCGAGCCGTCGGCCGTCGCGGGAAGACCCGGAAACCGGGGAGTGTCCCGGGCGTCCGCCCCGCTGCCGGAACTCGTTTGAGCCTGAGAAAGCCTTTCCCTGATCACTGGTTGCGTCCGGCCCATGTTTCTCCCCCTTCATAGGAGCAATGGCTATGCCAACGAGGGGGATGGAGTCAGCCTCTCGCAACCGCTAGTGGTTACGATATGTTGCCGGTTGGCCGCGCCGGCGGGATCCGATTTCCCCTGGGACATTCTTTCACCAGGTGAGGCGGCGCCGCCCCATGCCGGCGCCTCTCCAACCTACCCAACAGTCAGTCTTTACCGGTGGTTTCCCCGCATTCCCTCGTGGCACCTGTGTTGCAGCGGCTGGGCGAGGAGATCCGGAAGGCATCGAGGCGGATCAACGCGCTCGGGCAATCCCTGATCCCCCGGCTCGAGGGAGAGATCAACCGGATCGAGATCGCGCTCGAAGAGTGGCCTGATCGCGCGAATCCCGTGATCGCCGAGATCTGCCGCGTCTCGCCGGATCTCGTGCGCCGCGTGCGCAACGAAATGGCGCAGAACG
>JACOUJ010000135.1 GCA_016177865.1 Candidatus Rokuibacteriota bacterium | reverse complement strand
TCGACCGTCCGATCCGGGCGGCGAGCAGAGGATCCGCTCCGGGACGCCCGCCACCTTGGCGGGGAGGCCGTTCATGAGGACGGTCGAGGGGTACGCGGCGCTCCCGCCGGGGACGTAGAGACCGGCCCGATCAATGGGCGTCACCTTCATGCCGAGAAGGGAGCCATGCTCATCGTAGACAAACCATGAGGCCGAGCGTTGGTTCTCGTGGAACGCCTCAATCCGGCGAGCCGCATAGCGGAGGGCCTCAGTGATCTCCAACGGCACCCCATGCTCAGCATCTCTCCATTCCTCGTCGGTTACGCGGATCGCCTGAGGCGAAAGGGCGACCCCGTCGAACCGGCGAGTGTATTCAAGAAGGGCTCGGTCTCCCCGCTGTCTCACATCCTCGAGGATGGCGCGGACCTGGGCGGTAACCGTTTCATCAGCCCCTTCGGCTCCGCGCTCAAGCTGGCGAAGCAGGCTCTGCACCCCCAGCTCTTCAGCCCGAAGGATTCTCAGGTTCATCCAAGCGCCTCCTGCATCCGGTCCATCAGCGCCTGGATCGCTTGGTACTCCGTCTTGAGCGAGGCGCGGTTGACGATGAGCCGGGCCGTGGACTGGGCGATCTCGCCGACCTCTACGAGGCCGTTGGCCCGGAGCGTTTCCCCCGAGGCCACCAAGTCAACGATCCGTTCAGCGAGCCCCACCAACGGAGCCAGCTCGATCGACCCATCGAGTCGGATCACCTCGACCTGAATCCCCTTCTCGGCGAAGTAGGCCTCGGTGACGTGCGGGTACTTCGTGGCGACCCGAACCCATGACCACTTTGCCGGATCGTCTCGCTCCCAAAGCTCCTTCGGTTCAGCCACCACAAGGCGGCAAAAGCCGAAGCGAAGGTCCAGCGGCTCGTAGACGTCAGGCTCCTGCTCCAGGAGAATATCCTTCCCCACGATCCCGAGATCGGCCGCGCCGTAGCTCACGTAAGTGGGGATGTCCACGGGTTTGAGGGCCAGGAACCGCAAGCGCCGGGCGTGATCGGCGAACACCAGGCGGCGGGTCTCCTCCGTGGGGAGCCCGTCGAGCCCCATCTTTCTGAGCAGTTCCGCGGCCGGCTGAAAGAGCCGTCCTTTCGGCAAGGCCAGCGTGATCTCGCTCATGGCTCCCGCCGAATGCTGGCCCCGAGCTTCCCGAGTTTTTCTTCCAGCCGCTCATACCCCCGGTCCAGGTGGTAGACGCGGGAGACGACCGTGATCCCGGTGGCCGCCAGCCCGGCCAGAACCAACGAGGCGGACGCGCGGAGGTCCGTGGCCATCACCGGGGCGCCCAGATAGCGCTCGACTCCGCGGATCACGGCTCGGTTCCCCTCGGTCTCAATCCGCGCTCCCATCCGTCGAAGCTCCGCGACATGCATGAAGCGGTTTTCGAACACGGTCTCCGTGACGACGCTTTCCCCATCGGCCAGTCCCAGAAGGGTCATCATTTGCGCCTGCATGTCGGTGGCAAACCCGGGAAACGGTGCGGTCACAAAATCGGTTGGACGGGGGCGCTCAGGCCCGACGACCCGGACCAACTCACTGCCGGTCTCTAGCGTGGCCCCCGCCTCTTCGAGTTTGGCAAGGACCGCGGGCATGTCATCCCGGATGGCGCCGCGCACGGTGACGGTGCCGCCTGTGATCGCGCCGGCCATCAAGTAGGTCCCGGCCTCAATCCGGTCAGGGAGGATCCGGTGTTGGGCCCCACCCAATTCCTTCACCCCTTCGATCTCGATCCTGTCGCTCCCGGCCCCTTCGATCTTGGCCCCCATCTTGGCCAGGAGATGAGCGAGGTCCACGACCTCGGGCTCACGGGCCGCATTCTCCAGCACGGTCGTCCCCTCGGCTAAGACCGCAGCCATCATCAGGTTCTCGGTCCCCGTGACGGTCACCAAGTCAAAGCGGATTCGGGCCCCGCGGAGTCCCTGGGCCTGAGCCTCCACATACCCCTGGTTGAGCGTAATCTCTGCGCCGAGCGCAGCCAGCCCTTTTAGATGCAGGTCGATCGGGCGAAGCCCAATGGCGCATCCGCCCGGGAGGGCCACCCGCGCCCGACCGCTCCGGGCCACGAGCGGGCCGAGCACCATCACCGAGGCCCGCATCGTCGAAACCAGATCGTAGGGCGCCTCGTGACCCACGAGTCCTGGCGTCTCCAGGGCCATCCGGCCGCTCCCGTCCGCTGTGATCCGCGTTCCCAGACCCGCGAGGAGTTTTCCGATCGTGGCGACATCGGCCAGATCCGGAACATTCTCGAGAATGAGCGGCGCCTCGGTGAGGAGGGAGGCGCACATTTGGGGGAGCGCGGCATTCTTGGCCGCCGAGATCCAGACCTCTCCCTTGAGCTTGGCGCCGCCCTCGATGACGAGCGTGGCTGCCATCAGATTCTCCGCGCCGTCAGGACCCGCGGGATCCCCAGGAGGTCAGGCACGCTGGCGATCTCCACGAAGGCCCCCGCGGCCGCCAGTGCCGCTGTAAGCCGCTCGGCCTGCCCGGCGCCAATCTCCATGGCTAGAAGACCGCCCGGCGCGAGAAAGAAGGGGGCCTCTCGAATGACCCGCTCGTGGCACTCGGTCCCGCCGTGGCCGCCGTCCAGGGCCAGGGTGGGCTCGTAATCCAGCACCTCTCCTGGCAGCTCCTGCAAAAGCTCCCGGGCGATGTACGGGGGATTGGAGACAACCAACTCGAGTCTTCCCCGCAGATCCTGGACCGGCTCCCAGAGATCCCCCTCTCGAATCTCCACCCGGTCTGTCAGACCGAGGCGCTCCGTGTTCTCTCGCGCCAGGAGGGCGGCATCACGCGAGCGATCCACAGCGACGATCCTGAGGTCGGACCGATGATGACAGAGCGCCAACGCGATGCACCCCGTCCCGGTCCCGAGGTCAACCCCCCACCGCTCCCGGCCGGTCACTGGCGGGAGAGAAGCCAGGATCCGTTCCACCAGGAGCTCGGTCTCGGGCCGGGGGATGAACACCCCCGGCCGCACCATCAAGGAAAGACCGCAAAACTCATCTTCCGCGAGAAGGTACTGAAGTGGCTCCCGCCCGGCTCTGCGCTCAATGAGTGCCTGATACGCCTCCGCCGTCTCGGGAGCGACCAGGCGGTCCCGCTCCAGGTAGAGAGCGAGCCTGGTCGTTTCGAGAAGCGAGGCCAGGAGTCGCTCGGCATCATGGCGGGCCGAAGGCAGGCCGGATCCCTCGAGCCGATCCACCCCTTCACAAAGGAGCGCCAGGACGTTCACGGTCGTTCCCTCAAGCTTCAACTCGCCAACTCCTGAAGCCGCTCGGCCTGCTCTCCCGTGATGAGGGCCCCAATCAGCTCGTCCAGCTCCCCTTCGAGAATGCCCGGGAGGCGGTGAAGCGTGACGCCGATCCGGTGATCCGTGACGCGTCCTTGGGGGAAGTTGTAGGTCCGGATCCGCTCGCTTCGCTCCCCCGTCCCCACCTGGCTCCGGCGATCGGCCGCGATCTGGGCCCGTTGGGTCTCCTGGGCCTGCTCGAGGAGCCTGGCCCGGAGGACTCGAAGGGCCTTGGCGCGGTTTTTGATCTGCGAGCGTTCGTCCTGGCACGTCACCACCAGTCCGGTCGGGAGATGGGTGATCCGAACGGCCGAGTCGGTCGTGTTGACTCCCTGCCCCCCGGGTCCTGAGGAGCGATAGACATCAATCTTGAGATCCTTGGTCTCGTCAATCTGAACGTCGACCTCCGCCGCCTCGGGGAGGACCGCCACGGTGACGGTGGAGGTGTGGATCCGGCCCGATGACTCGGTGACGGGGATTCGCTGGACCCGATGGACCCCTCGCTCGAACTTCAAGCGGCTCCAGGCCCCTTTCCCTTGGACGAAGAGAATGATCTCCTTGAAGCCACCGACACCGGTCGGGTGACTCGACATGACCTCAACCCGCCACCCGTGGCGCTCCGCATATTTCGTGTACATCCGCGCCAGATTACTGGCGAAGAGCCCGGCCTCATCTCCTCCGGCCCCGGCACGGATCTCAACAAAGACGTTCTTCGCATCGTTGGGATCCTGAGGGAGAAGGAGCCGCCGAAGCTCCTCTTGGAGATGGGCCTCCTTGGCGCTCAGTTCTCGCAGTTCCAACTCGGCCAGCTCGCGAAGGTCGCGGTCCGACTCTTCGGCCAGAATGTGCTTGGCCTCCCCCATCTGTGCCAGGAGGCGCTTATACGCCTGAAAGCTCTCGACCACCTCCTCGACCTCCGACCGCGCCTTGGCGTACCGGGCATACTCCGCCTGTTGCGCGATCACGGCGGGATCGGCCAAGAGCCGTCCCAGCTCGTGATAACGCTCTTCAAGCTGGCGGAGTCGCTCAAACATCATGGGATGATCGCCCTCAAAGGAAGAAAAGCAGTGGCGGGGAAAACGAATGAGGGCCCCCGCTCCGGAAGTGAGGCCCTCGTCATCCGACGGTGTCTCTGGCTTCTCGGCCCGATCGCCTCAGGTTCCTCCGGAGGGCCGGCCCTGACGACACCCCCTGACCCAACCATGGGTCGAGTTGCGGGGTCCGGGGGAGGTGAAGGGGTCAGACCTCTTTCTTCTTCCGACCGTACTTCCGCTGGAACCGCTCGATCCGCCCCGCCGTGTCCACGAGCTTCTGCTTCCCTGTAAAGAAGGGATGACACTTGGAGCAGATCTCCACCCGGAGGCTCGGCCGGGTAGACCGGGTGTGGACCACCTCGCCGCAGGCGCAGGTGATCGTCGTCTCCACGTATTCAGGATGAATCCCCGCCCTCACACTTGACCTCCCGAATAGCTAACGATATCACAAGATGTTCGACCAAGGCAAACTTCGCGGCGCTAGCTCAGGGCGTTCATCGCGTTCAGAAAGTCCTTATTCGTCTTGGTCAGCTTGAGCTTGTCCAGGAGGAGCTCCATGGCCTCGACGGGATTGAGCTGGCTCAACGCCTTCCTCAAAAGCCAGACCCGTTGCAGCTCGTCCTTTTCCAAGAGCAACTCTTCCTTCCTCGTCCCGGACTGCTCGATGTTGATCGTGGGAAAGATCCGCTTGTCCATCAGTTTGCGGTCGAGATGGATCTCCATGTTGCCGGTCCCTTTGAACTCCTCGAAGATGACGTCGTCCATCCGGCTGCCGGTGTCGATGATCGCCGTGGCGATGATCGTCAAGGACCCGCCCTCTTCGATGTTCCGGGCCTGGGCAAAGAAGCGTCGAGGACGCTGAAGGGCATTGGCATCCAGCCCGCCCGAGAGCACTTTGCCTGAAGGAGGGATCACGGCGTTGTGCGCCCGCGCAAAGCGCGTGATCGAGTCGAGGAGGATGACCACATCCTTCTTGTGCTCCACGAGCCGCTTGGCCTTCTCAATGACCATATCCGCCACCTGCACGTGGCGGGCCGGGGGCTCATCAAACGTGGAGGAGATCACCTCTCCCCGAACCGAGCGCTGCATATCCGTGACCTCCTCCGGCCGCTCGTCAATCAGGAGGACGATCAAATAGACCTCGGGGTGATTGATCGCGATGGCGTTCGCAATATTCTGGAGGAGCATGGTCTTGCCGGTTCGGGGGGCGGCCACGATGAGCCCGCGCTGCCCCTTGCCGACAGGCGTCAGGAGATCCATCACCCGGGTCGTCAGCTCATCCGGGTTGTGCTCCAGATTGATCTGCTCCATCGGGTAGAGGGGGGTCAGGTTGTCGAAGAGGATCTTCTCCCGGGCGGCCTCGGGGGGCTCGAAGTTGATCGCCTCGACCTTCAGGAGGGCAAAGTAGCGCTCCGAGTCTTT
>JACOUJ010000134.1 GCA_016177865.1 Candidatus Rokuibacteriota bacterium | reverse complement strand
GGAGAGCTTCCAGCTCTTCGCGCTGGACCTCGGGGTCGGCGCTCGGGTCATGCGCCGCCCGAAGGTCTGACGGGTCTCGCTCAAACTGCCGGTAGGCCTCGGTCTCCAGATCCGCCCGGCGGACACGAACCTCCGCAGACTGGACTTCAATTTGGTGGAGGGTCCGGGTCTGGTCGGCCGAACGACGCTCCAGCTCCCGGCCCTCTGCTTCGCCCCTTTGAAGTCGCTGGAGAAGGGCCTGATACGCCTCGTTCTGCTCACGGTAGCGCCGCTCCAGCGTCTCGCGTTCCTTGACGAGAGACAAGGCCTGAGCCTCAGTCTCACCCAGCTCTTGGCTCAAAAGGGAGAGGCGTTCTTGAATAGCCGCGTGGCGTCTTTCTCCTTGCTCGAGACGCTCCCGAGTCTCGCCAATCATCGTCGCCAAGTGTTCCAACTCGCGCTCCAGCCCGGCTGCGCGCTCCCCAAGGGCGGAAACCTCTACGCGAACGGCCAACAGGCGCTGGGCGGCCTCCGCGTCTTCTCGCTCTAGGCCTTCAATGCTCGAAGAGCCTTGGGCGACCTCCGCTTCGAGTTGGCGCTCCCGTTCCTGCGCCCCGAGGATCTCCGCAAGTCTCGCCTCGTGCTGCTCCCGACCAAGGGCCAGATCCTGGTTGACCTGGCCAAGCTCCACATCGAGGGTCGCCTTGAACGAGGCGAGGCGCTCGGCTTCGCGCTCGAGCTGCTCCAAGTCCTTCGAGATCTCGAGACGCTCCCCTTCCTGCTGCCGGACAGACTGGATCATCGATTCCCGCTCGGTACGGAGGCGGTGGAGCGCTTCTTCTTCCCGTCCGAGCGCCTCGGCCAACTCCCGGCCCGAGGTCTCGAGGCGTCCGACCTCCGCGTGAAGATCCTTGATCTGTCGCTTGCGGCCGAGGAGCGAGTGATCGCTCGCCCCGGCGCGTCTGCCTCCGGTGAGGCTCCCAAGGGGTGTCAGCATCTCCCCCTGGGCTGTCACATAGCTGAAGCCTCCGTCCTCGCCCCAGAGCCTGGTGGCGACTTCCAAAGACGGAACAAGAAGCACTTGTCCGAGCAGGGCGTCGACCAGGGGTCGCAGCCCCGGGCTCGAACTCACGAGATTGGCCAGCGAGGGGAAGCCGCTGGGAGGAACTTCGCCCTTCCCGATCATCCGGCCGACTCGATCCGCGAGGTGATCCAACGGAAGGATCGTCACCTCACCCGATCCCTCCCGTTCGAGGAACCGCAGGGCTGCCTGGGCCTGGGCAAAGTTTTCCACCAGGATCCATTGAAGGCGATCCCCCAAGGCGCATTCAACCGCGCGCTCGACATCGGCGGGAACCTCAACCAGATCCGCCACGCTTCCAAGGAAGCCGGTCACCCCTGGAGGGTTCGATCGCGCGGCGGCAAACATGGCCCGAGGGCCACTTCCATACCCTTCGCGTTCGGCCTCCAGCCGTTCCAAGGCGTCGAGGATGGAGCGCCGGGAAGCGAGCGCGAGTTGGATGTCCGCTGTTTGCCGGCGAATCCGGTCACAGGTCTCATGCTGGGCCCGTTCTGTCTCCTTGAGGCGCTCGGCTCCGGTCACGAGCCCCTGGAGACTCGCGGCCACCCTGCCCTGCCGATCTCTGCTCTCGGCGCGCCGCCGGCCGAGCGCTGCTTCTTCTTCCCGGGTCTGCGCGGCTTCGGCCGTGATCCGCTCTGCCTGACGACTGAGCCCCTGGAGTCGTTCTTCTATCACCGACGCCGCCGACGTCAACTCAGACCGCTGCTGCGCGGCTTCCATCTGGGCCGAGCGGCTAGCCTCGAAACGCTCTCGAGTCCGCCGAAGCTCCTCCCGGACGCCCTCCAGCGTCTGATTGGTCTCGATCTCCCGGCCGGCTGCGCCTTCCGCTTCCTCAAGGAGGGCCTGATGGGTGAGAACCTTGGCGACCCGCTCCTCCTCCAGTGCGTGAAGTCGCTCGCGGAGTGTCCGCCCCTCCTCGCGAAGGCGATCGGTTTCTAACTTAAGATCTGCCTGCTGGGAGCCGAGATGCCCCGCCCGCTCTTCAAGGCGCGCCGCATTCCCCTGGACCTGTTGAAGGCTCTGGCGAACGGCTGCCAACGTCCCTTCAGCCGTCATCACCTCGGCGCGAAGTCGCTCAGTCTCCGCGAGAGCCGCCGCGCCCCGGACGGCAAGGGCCTGAAGGGCCTGCTGGAGACGACTCGCCTCAGTGCCGAGGCTTTCTTCCTTCCCCAGGAGGGAGATGTATTCGGCGGCCAGGAGCGCCAGGGCCAGTCGCTGCCGCTCCTGAACCAGCCCCTTATACTGCTGCGCGCGCTTGGCCTGGCGCTCGAGCGAGCTCAACTGGCGGCGCACCTCATCCATCACGTCACGGACGCGAGTGAGATTCTGTCGGGTCGCCTCCAGCTTAGCCAGACTCTCGGCCCGCTGGTACTTATACCGCGTGATCCCGGCCGCCTCCTCAATCAGGATGCGCCGCTCGATGGGCTTGGCCGCGAGGATGTGATTCAGCCGCTCCTGCTCCATGAGGGCATACGCCTTCGGGCTCACCCCTGTCCCGGCAAAAAGCTCCACGATGTCTTTGAGGCGGCAGACCGACTTGTTCAAGAGATACTCGCTCTCCCCGGTGCGGTAGAGGCGGCGAGACACGAGGATCTCCGACCAGGGGACCGGGAGCGCGCCGTTGTCGTTGGCGAAGACAAGGGAGACATCGGCCAGCCCGACGGACTTTCGGGAGGCCGAGCCGTAGAAGATCACATCATCCATCTTCTGGCCTCTGAGGGACTTGACGGACTGCTCCCCCAAAGCCCACCGAATCGCGTCTGCGATATTTGACTTGCCCGTGCCGTTCGGACCGACGACGGCCGTAATCCCTGGATTGACGAGAACCTCGGTCTTGTCCGCGAAGGATTTAAAGCCGTGGACGACGATCTTCTCAAGACGCATGAGGTCTATATACCACAGCCGAGCCGGAAAAACCAAGAAAAAAGCCCAACAGATGGTGCAAGACAGTCGCCCCTACTACTACATCTTGACAGATATGTAGCCGAAGAGGAGATCCTGCTACAATCTCCCTCGTGAAGGAACGGAGAGACTCTCGGTCTGAACAACTCTATAACCCTCTCCACAAGAGAAACCTGGCTGAAAGCACGGCAAACGCCCTACTTGCCAACGTAGTCACTTCGCTGCCGCCGCAGACCCCATTCACCGGGGCGGGGATATACGCCATCTACTATGTAGGCGACTTCGCGGCTTACGCCGCTATCGCCGCCGGGAATCGAGGCGGGCTTTTCCAGAACCCCATTTATGTGGGAAAGGCGCTTCCTCCAGGAGCGAGAAAGGGACGCTACGGATTAGGCGAATCGCCGGGCACGGTCCTCTTCAAACGTTTACGGGAACACGCTGGATCGATTCAACAAACGAAACACCTGAAGCTGGAGGACTTCTTATGTCGGTACCTCGTGACTGACGACATCTGGATTCCACTCGCTGAAGCGGTACTCATCGAGCGGTTCAAGCCTCTGTGGAACCGGGGTGTCCCAACAAATCTTTTACCCCTTGTCGATGCCCGAGTCAAACTGAAATGAAATATTGGCTCGCAGTTGGAACCCCACAAAACTGGAAAACGGCCTTTGACTTGGGTAACACGTGGGAGCTGAAAATCAAAGGCCCTCAAGCAACGGGTTGGAAACAAGTTCAGATCGGAGACGTTTTGATCTTCTATGCTGTATCGCCGGTCAAAGGTATCATTGGCTACGGGGTTGTCCAACAGAAGCTGAAGCAGGATACACCGTTGTGGCCGGAAGAATCGGCCAAAAGGGAAGTGATTTGGCCCTTACGCCTCATCTTTGAAGTGCGATCGTGTTTGCCGCCAGACCGGTGGCTCGAAGACAAGGTGGTCAATGATAGAGTGAGTTTCCGTGCCAAGATGGGTGTTAGGGCAATACGTGAGGATCTGGCAACAGAATTGTTAGCACCATTCCAGGCCTTGGCGATCTCAGCCGAGGCCGAGCAATCGCTTCACACTCAAATCGTAGAGTCATTGTTAGAAATAGGCAGGCTGCAAAATTACCTCTCTCAGAAAGAATACCCTATGGGCAAAGCGCGGCTTGACGCAGTGTGGAGGCGGGTCCAGCGCTCTGTCCCGAATTTTGTCTTCGAAGTGCAAATCGGCGGCAACCTGTATCAGGCGCTGGCCAAGCTAAAGCACGCGTACGATATCTGGAACAGTAACATTTATGTAGTTCTCCTAGACGCAGATAAAAAGCAGTTGGACGAACTTCTTTCAGGAACTTTCCATGAAATTCGAGACAAGGTTCGTGTAGTTAACGAATCTACCGTCAGGCGTCTGATGAATCTGAAAAAGGAGATTCGGGACATCGAATCGCGTCTTGGGATCACCTTGCCCGCGCCTTGACAAGCGTTTTCAAGACTGCACAGAACCGGTGGTGTTTAGCCGAACTTGGGGATGCAGCAGCGCTTGTACTTCTTGCCTGATCCGCACGGGCAGGGGTCGTTGCGCCCGACCTTCTGGCCGCTGCGGCGGGGCTCGGCGGGGCGCTCGGGGGCCTGGGAAGAGCGAAGCTCCTGAATCGGGGCGGTTGATCGGGTGGGCCAGGCCGGGGCGGCGGTAGGCTCCTGGCTCGGCTCCCGCATGAGCTGCACTTTGAAGAGATACTCCAAGACCGTCGTGCGGATCCGTCCCACCATCTCCTCAAAGATGTCAAACGCCTCACGCTTGTACTCGACGAGGGGGTCCCGCTGCCCGACGGCCCGAAGACCGATCCCCTCCTTCAGATGATCCATGGAGAGGAGGTGGTCCTTCCACTGAGTATCAATCACCTGAAGCATGATGACGCGCTCCAGGTGCCGCATCATCTCTTCGCCTAGCTCTCGCTCGCGGGCCTGAGCGCGCGCCCGAGCCTCCTCCAGGAGCAGCTCCCGCAAGCCGTCCTGACTGAGCACCTCCCGAGCTTGCACCGCGAGCGGGATTTTCACGTCAAACTGCCGGTACATCGCCTCGGCGAGACCCTCGAGGTCCCAGTCCTCGGCGTGGACGCCGTTCGGGGCGTAGACTTCAACGATCCCTTCCAGGACGTCCTCGATCCACTCCCGGATGGTCTCATTCTGGCTTCCGCCCTCGAGAATCTCGCGCCGCATCCCGTAGACCACCTCGCGCTGCTTGTTCATCACGTCGTCGTATTCGAGGAGGTGCTTGCGGATCTCGAAGTTGTGGGCCTCTACCCGCTTCTGGGCCGTCTCGATCGCCCGTGTGACCAGCCGGTGCTCGATCGGCTCCCCTTCCTCCATCCCCAGCTTCTCCATCACCTTGGAGATCCGCTGCGAGCCGAAGATGCGGAGAAGGTCGTCTTCCAGCGAGAGGTAGAAGCGCGAGGAGCCGGGGTCCCCTTGACGGCCCGATCGCCCCCGAAGCTGGTTGTCAACCCGTCGCGACTCGTGCCGTTCCGTTCCGGTAATGTGAAGCCCGCCCAGGGCGACCACCTGCTCGTGCTCGGGATCGGTGGTCCTGCGCGCCTCTTCCATAGCCTTCTGCTTTTCCGCCTCAGGGGCCAGCAAGGCATCCAGGCCCTTCTTCCTAAGAATCTCCTTGGCAAGAAAGTCGGGGTTTCCCCCGAGCAGGATGTCTGTCCCGCGTCCGGCCATGTTCGTGGCGATCGTCAGGGACTTGAGCCGCCCCGCCTGGGCCACGATCTCGGCCTCTTTCTCGTGGTACTTGGCGTTGAGGACCTGGTGAGGGACGCCCCGCTTCTTCAGCAACCGCGAAAGACGCTCGGACTTCTCGATGGAGATGGTGCCAACCAGGACGGGGCGACCCTGCTCATGCGCCTGAACGATCTCCTCCACCACCGCGGTGAACTTTTCTTCCTCGGTCTTGTAGATGACGTCGGGGTGGTTGGTGCGGATGAGGGACCGGTTTGTCGGAATGACGGTGACGTCCAGCTCGTAGATCTTCGCGAACTCCCCCGCCTCCGTCACGGCCGTCCCGGTCATCCCCGCCAGCTTGTCGTACATGCGGAAATAATTCTGGAACGTGATGGTGGCCAGGGTCTGATTTTCCCGCTCGATCTTCACGCTTTCTTTGGCCTCGACGGCCTGGTGGAGGCCATCCGACCAGCGCCTGCCCGGCATGAGGCGCCCCGTGAACTCATCCACGATGACGACCTGGCCGTCCTTGACCATGTAGTCCACGTCCTTCCTGAACAGGGCGTGGGCTCGCAGCCCCTGGTGGATGTGGTGCAGGGTCTCCATGTGGGTAGGGTCGTAGAGATTGGAGATGCTCAGGAGCTGCTCGCACTTGGCAATCCCCGTCTCGGTGAGGGAGACGGTCTTCGCTTTCTCGTCCACGATGTAGTCCCCGCTCTTGACCTCTTCCACCTCGTGGAGCTTCTCGGTGGTGATCGTGGCCGCCCGCTTGAGCCGGGGGATGATGCGGTCGATCTTGTAGTACTTGTCCGTGGACTCCTCGGCCGGGCCCGAGATGATCAGCGGCGTGCGAGCCTCATCGATCAGGATCGAGTCCACTTCGTCCACGATCGCGTAGTGAAGCTCGCGCTGGACCATCTCCTCCAGGCTGAAGCGCATGTTATCCCGGAGGTAGTCGAAGCCGAACTCGTTGTTGGTGCCGTAGGTGATGTCGGCACCGTACGCCACCTGCCGCTGCTGATCGTTCAGCTCGTGCTGGATGACGCCGACCGACAGCCCGAGGGCGTGGTAGATCGGGCCCATCCACTGGGCGTCGCGCTTGGCCAGGTAGTCGTTGACCGTGACGATGTGGACGCCCCGCCCGGTCAGAGCGTTCAGGGAAGCGGGCAGGGTCGCCACCAGGGTCTTCCCTTCCCCGGTGGCCATCTCGGCAATCGTCCCCTGGTGGAGGACCATGCCGCCGATGAGCTGGACGTCGAAGTGGCGCATGTCCAGGACCCGGCGGCCCACCTCCCGGACGACGGCGAAGGCCTCCGGGAGGAGGTCGTCGAGGGGGGTCCCCCGGGCAAGGCGCTCCTTGAACTCGGGGGTCTTGGCCTGGCGCTCCGCGTCACTGAGGGCCCGCATGGCCCCTTCCAGGGCGTTGATCTGGGCCACGCGGGGGGTGAGGCGCGTCAGTT
>JACOUJ010000220.1 GCA_016177865.1 Candidatus Rokuibacteriota bacterium | reverse complement strand
CGATCACGCGATACCCCTGAAGCTCGAAGTACGGGCGGTGCTGGCCCAGGGCCCGCTCCATCAGAAGCTCAAAGGAGGCCTCGGCCCCTTCGAACAGGTACCCTTGGTCTTCCATCTGCTTGAGGGTCTGGAGAATGCGGCGCGTGTCTGGGGTGTCCTTCTGGAGATCAACCCCGTACTCCTGGGCCTTCCAGAGAATGTTGGAGGTCCCGGCCAACTCGGAGACCAGGACGCGGCGATGATTCCCCACCTTTTCGGGGTTGATGTGCTCGTAGGTATCGGGATGCTTCAGGACCGCCGAGACGTGGATCCCACCCTTGTGGGCGAAGGCGGAGTCGCCGACGTAGGGCTGGTGCTGCCAGGGGTTCCGATTGGCCAGCTCTGAGACGAATCGAGAGACATCACGCAACTCTTGAAGATTCCCCTCGGGGAGGCAGTGGAGGCCGAGCTTGAGCATCACGTTGGGGATGACGGAGCAGAGATTGGCGTTTCCGCAGCGCTCACCGTAGCCGTTGATCGTCCCCTGGACGTGATCGGCTCCCTCCATGATGGCCGCGATCGAATTGGCCACGGCGCACTCGGCGTCGTTGTGCACATGAATGCCAAGGGGCGCCTTCGTGTGCCGTCTGACCTCCCGGATGATCTCCACCAACTCCTGAGGCAGGGTCCCGCCGTTGGTGTCGCAGAGGACGAGGCAGTGTGCCCCGGCCGCCTCGGCGGCTCCGAGGCTCTCCAGGGCGTATTCGCGGTTCGCCTTGAAGCCGTCGAAGAAGTGCTCGGCATCGTAGATGACCTCTTCGAAGTGGGGACGGAGGTAGGCCACCGACTCCCCGATCATGGCGAGGTTCTCGGGAAGCGTGGTCTGGAGCGCGTGGGTCACGTGAAAGTCCCAGCTCTTGCCGAAGATGGTGGCGACCGGGCTCCGGGCCTCCAGAATGGCCTGCAGGTTCGGGTCCTGCGACGCGCTCACGCCGGCACGGCGAGTGGACCCGAAGGCCGCGACCTTGGCCTGCTTGAGCGGGACGTCCTGGATCCGCTTGAAGAAGCGGATGTCCTTGGGGTTCGATCCGGGCCACCCCCCCTCAATGTAGTGGATTCCGAGGGCATCTAACCGCTGGGCGATCCTGACCTTATCCTCCATGGAGAAGGCGACCCCCTCGCCCTGCGTCCCGTCCCGGAGCGTCGTGTCATAGAGCTTGATAAACCGCGCCTTCATGGCCAACTCCTCCGCTTCGCTGAGAATCGAAGAGTGTCAAGGATGATACGGATTTATCCCTCGCCAGTCAAGGAAAAACGGGCAGGAGAGATTCGTTCTTCATGATGGCTCCCCCTCAGAGGACTCCGGCCGAGCGCAGACGGGCGATCTCGTCCTTGGTGCAGCCAAGAAGGGAGGTCAGGATCTCGTCCGTGTGCTCCCCGAGGCGAGGCGGCGGCGTGGCAGCGACCCCTGCGGTGGCGGAAAACCCGAGGGGAGGCCCGATCATCCGAATCATGCCCGCCGAAGGATGCAAGAGTTCGATGATCTTCCCTCGCGCCCGGAGGTGAGGGCTTGCGCAGACCTCGCTCACACTCCTGATGCGTCCCGATGGAACGCCAGCGGCGTCCAGTCGCGCGATCCATTCGTCCGCAGTCCGCGAGCCAAAGATCTCTTCCAAGAGCGGGATGAGGACCTCCCGGTGTTCGACCCGTTTGGCCTCGGTCAGAAAGCGAGCATCCCGGGTTAGCTCGGGGTGATCCAGGGCATGGCAGAAACGCTCCCAGAGTGAGTTGTTGGCCACGCCGACGGTCAGGTAGGCATCCGCTGCGCGGAAGACCTCATATGGAACAATCGAGGGATGCTGATTTCCCCGGCGCGTCGGGCTCACGCCTGTCGCAAAGAAGATCCCCGCCTGATAGGTGAGGAGGGCCGCCATCACGTCCAGCATGGCCACCTCAACCTTCTGCCCATCCCCGCTTCGCTCTCGCGCATAGAGGGCCAGGAGGATGCCATGGGCGGCCATGATGCCGCCCACAAGGTCCGCGATGGAGATCCCGGCCTTACAGGGAGGGCCGTCGGGGAAGCCAGTCAGGTCCATGGCGCCCGACTCGCCCTGGACAATCAGGTCGTACCCGGGGCGCCCGGCTTCGGGACCGGATTCGCCAAACCCCGAGATGGCGCAGTAGATGAGACGCGGGTTCTCCTGAGCGAGCGCGGTGTAGCCGAGGCCAAGGCGATCCAGCGTCCCGGGTCGAAAATTCTCCACAAGGACATCGGAACCCTGGGCAAGCCGCCTGAGCACGTACCGCCCCTCCTCGCGCTTCAAGTTGAGTGTCAGACTCTTTTTCCCTCGGTTCACGGAGAGAAAGTATGTCGCCTCGCCCCCGACAAATGGCGGCCAGCTCCGCGTATCGTCGCCTCGCCCGGGCTCTTCGACCTTGATCACCTCCGCCCCCATGTCCGCGAGCATCATGGACGCGTAGGGACCCGCCAGGACCCGGGTCAGATCAAGAACGCGGACTCCGTCGAGCGGACTCAGGGCTCGGTCCCGCTCGGGTGACGAAGACGCTTGATCGCGCTTCGGAGAATCGCGGAAACCTTCTCTCGACCCGCCCCGGCCCGCCGCCAGAACAGACGCGCCCGATCGGCCAGCCCGAGGTGGGAGAAGTAGTAGACCGCGTCGATGGATTCCACGGCGACGCGGGTGCCGAGTCGGAGCCCGCGGGTCTCGGCCCCGTGGCAGAACAGATGGGCTCCTCCCTGAAGCTCCACCAGGGCCAGGTGAAGCGGCGAGGAGAAGCCCTTGGGAGGTGAATGAAGGGTGGTGAAGGAGAGGATCTGACCGTAGCCTGGAAAAGTGGTGAGCGTCATCTCACGTCCGCAGTCGGGGCAGAACGGGGCCGGCGGCACACAGGCGCGCCCACAGGCACAGCGCGAAGCGGGAATCGTCTCCGCGGTCACTCGACGCGCTCGAGAAGCGTGACCCAGTTACTCGTGGCCAGGCCGCCGATTGAGTGGGCCAGCCCCACCCTCGCCTCCACTTGGCGCCCTTCCGCCCGCCCTGTCAACTGCCAATAAAGCTCCACAACCTGGGCGACCCCGCTGGCGCCGAGCGGGTGGCCCCGGGCCTTGAGCCCGCCCGACGGGTTCACCGGAAGCGACCCGCCGAGCGCCGTCTCCCCGTGCGCCAACGCGCGGGCGGCCTTGCCGGGCGAATAGATCCCCAAATCCTCCAACGTGATGAGCTCGAAGGGGGCAAAGGCGTCGTGAACTTCGGCGACCTCGATCTGATGGGGCCCAATTCCAGCCATGCGATACGCCGCCTCGGCCGCGGCCTGGGTGGCCCGGAAGCTCGTCAATTCATCCCGGTATCGGATCGCCACGTAATCGGCCCCCTGGCCGATCCCCATGATGCGAACCGGGCCACGCCCCGCAGTCAAGAGGCAGGCTGCGGCCCCGTCCGAGATGGGGCAACAGTGATAGAGGCGGAGCGGATCGGCGACCATCCGGCTTTCCATGACCTGCTCGAGCGAGATCTCCTCCTGGAAGTGGGCGAAAGGGTTTCGGGCCCCGTTCCGGTGATTCTTCACGGTCACCAGGGAGATTTCCTTGAGACTGACCCCATGCTTGGCCGTGAAGGCGCGGGTGACCAGCGCCGCGAGGGCGGGCATCGTGGCTCCGTAGCTGCGCTCGGAGGGATCAATGGAGCGACCAATGAGCTCTGAGACTTTCGGAGTGGAGAGGTGGGTCATTTTTTCCCCGGCCACCACCAGAACGCTCCGATACACAGAAGCCGCGATGGCCGTGTAGGCGGAGAAGATCGCCGCGGCGCCTGAGGAGGTCGCGGTTTCGGCGCGAAGGGCGGGAGTGCGGGCGCGGCCGATATAGGTCGCGATTTGCGAGGCGAAGTTCCCCTCCCCGACGAATTCCTCCGGGTTCATCGCGGCCACCACGATGGCGTCGGGCCGCTCTCCGCCCGCATCATCCAGCGCGGCCCGGGCCGCCTCCGCCATCAGCGCCTGGAGCGGCTCGGGCCGCTTCCCGAACCGGGTCATTCCAACTCCGACGATTCGAATGTCCGCCACCGATCCTCCCAAACCATCATGCGCTTAGAGGAATCCTCAACGACAGAAACAGAGGGTGCCGCCCCTTCGCGGGAACGGCACCCTTTGAAAGTCAGGACACGGCCGGCTACTTTTTGGTGGCCGGCTGAACCCCCGGGTGATCCTTGAAGAACTGCTTGTTGAGCTCGATGAACTGCTTCCACTGGTCCGGGGTCTCGTCCTCGGCGAAGATCGCCTTGACGGGGCACACCGGCTCGCAGGCGCCGCAATCGATGCACTCCTCGGGGTGGAT
>JACOUJ010000219.1 GCA_016177865.1 Candidatus Rokuibacteriota bacterium | reverse complement strand
AGGATGCGAAGCAGGCGGGGGAAGACGGGCTTGAGAAGCTCCGCCTCCCGCGGTGTCGGGGTCAGGCTCGCGAGATTGGCGAAGGCTCGGTTGGGGTCAGCGAAACCAAGAGAAGTCAGGACGGCGCGCGCGCGCCGGTCGCCGGGTGTCGCATCGAGGAGCCAGCCGCCGTCCCCGACCCGCCCTAGCGCGGCTTCGTGCGCTTGCGCGGGAGGGGTCGGGCGCCGCTTGTTCAGATAGCCGCCTCCCCCCGTTCCCCGGTCCTGATCCGAAGCGATTCTTCCACATCGAGGACGAAGACCTTCCCATCCCCGATCGAGCCGGTCTTGGCGGCGTTCGCGATCGTCTCCACCACCTTGGAGATCTGAGAGTCTCGTCCAGCTTGAAGGGTTTGATAATCGCCTCAACTTTCTTCATCATGCCGCTCCCTTCTTGATGGCCTTTCGGTAGAGCTGGATGTACTGTTTGGCTGAGGCCTCCCAGGAAAAATCCTCCGCCATGCCGTTTTGCTGCAGGGCCTGCCAGAGCCCGCGATCCCGGTAAGCCTGAAGAGCCTGCCGGACCGCGCCGAGAAACGCATCGGCCTCGTACGGGGAGAAGAGGAAACCGGTGCCCGTTCGGCTCGCTGGGACGACTGGTTTGATGGTATCGGCCAATCCCCCTGTCCGATTCGCGATCGGCAGGGTCCCGTAGCGAAGGGAGATCAACTGGCCAAGACCACACGGCTCATAGCGGGAGGGCATGAGGAAAAGATCGACTCCGCCATAGATCCGGCGGGCGAGGTGGGCGTCATACCGGAGCCGGAGGCCCAACCGACCCGAGTTGGTTCTGGCCGCCTCCCCCAGGAGCTGGTGGTAGCGCTCGTCCCCTGAGCCGAGGATGACCAGTTGCCCCTCCGCGAGAAGAGCGGGCAAGATCTGGACCAGAAGGTCGAGCCCCTTCTGGTCGGCCAAACGTGTCACCATCCCGAAGAGCGGGGCGCCGGCATCAGTCGGCAGCCCCATCTCCTCTTGGAGGGCGGCCTTGCATGCCGCTTTCCCGCTCAAGTCTCGGGCGCTGAATCCCTTGGGAAGGTCCGGGTCAGTCGCCGGATCCCAGATCTCTGTGTCGATCCCGTTGATCACGCCAAAGAGGTCCTGGCTCCGCTCCTGAAGGACTCCCTCCAAGGCGTCACCAAACTCGGCTGTCTGGATCTCCGAGGCGTACGTGGGGCTCACAGCGGTCAGGAGGTCCGAGAAGACCAACCCCCCTTTGAGAAAGTTGATCTTCCCATAGAACTCGATCCCTGCCGGGGTAAAGAGGTCCCAGCCCAGCCCGGTCATCGGAAGATCGTAATGCCAAAAGAGCCCCTGGTAGGCCAGGTTGTGGATGGTAAACAGGGTGGCCACGCCGGAAAAGAACGGGTCGTCCCGATAGAGGGTCTCGAGATACACCGGGAGGAGCCCGGTCTGCCAGTCATTGGCGTGGATCAGATCGGGGCGCCAGCCGAGGGCCTTCAGGGCTTCAAGGGCCCCGCGGGAGAGAAAGATGAAGCGCTCGCAGTTGTCCCAAAAGTCGCCCTCCGGGAGGCCATAGAGCGCGGCCCGGTCGTAGTAGGCGTCCTGCTTGAGGAAGTAAACCGGAATCTTCGGGGTCAGCCGACCTTCGAGGAGCGATCCCTCGACGACCCGGTCCCCCATGGGAACGGTCACTCGCGGAACCACTGGCTGAAGCTCACCCGCCGCCCGCTCCACCCCACGGTATTTCGGCAGGAGGACCCGCACGTCGTGGCCCAGGGCGGAGAGGGCCTTTGGGAGGGCGCCGGCGACGTCCGCGAGCCCGCCCGTCTTGGCGAACGGCTCCACTTCAGAGGCAATCAGGAGGATCTTGAGAGGCGAGGGCACCGGAATTACTCCGCTAGGTCATTATCAGGGAGGGTTCCACCCCTGTCAATCGTGCGGGCCCACGACCCACTTCGTGTGTGCCCGCAAAGGTCGGCCTTCGGCCACTTATCATGTTGCGGTCGTCAACGGCCGGAACTTAATGAACCATCGCCCGCTACTCTTCGATGATGGGGAAGGCGAGGGCGGTCACGTGGGAGTTGATGCGCTTGAGATTCGTGAGGACGTCAAGGTGGATCTCCGAGGTCTCGAGCGACTCGGCCAGGCCGGCCTGGAGGCGCTGGATATGGGACTGGCGGAGTTCCCGTTCCCGCTGGCGGATCGTGGACCGGTGGTCCAGGACCTCCTGGGCGAGCCCTCGGTCGCCACTGGCAAAGGCAGCGATGGCCCGCTCCATATTTTTTGACACCAGGGCGTGGAACTCCATCAGCTCGAACTGACCGGCCTCGGAGAAGCGGCGGGCCTGGTAGAGCTTCTTCCGAGCCAGGTCCATCAGATTCTTGTCGATGATGTCGCCGATGTTCTCGAGGTTCATGATGAAGGAGAGCAGCGCGATACTTTTTCTGGTCAGGTCAGGCGACATCGTTTCCGGAGCGAGGCGGGTGAGGTAGAGCTTGATTTCACGCTCCAGATGGTCCACCTGGTCGTCCCGCCGCTCGACCTCCTCCAGGAGCCCCTGGCTCCCCGTCCGGAAGACGGTCGCGGTGTCCCGGAACATCCCCTGGACGACGTCGGCCATTCTCAAGGCCTCGCGTGTGGCCTGGCCGAGGGCCAGGGCCGGTTGGTCGAGGAACCGAGCATCGAGATACCTGGTCCGGAAGGGTTGCTCCTCGGCCGGCCGGTCCGGCACGAGGGCGATGATCGCTCGCGCCGCCCAGGGGATGAAGGGCAAGAAGATCGCGGAGATCC
>JACOUJ010000218.1 GCA_016177865.1 Candidatus Rokuibacteriota bacterium | reverse complement strand
AGATCCTCAGGGCCGGACTGCCAAGCATCCTCGCCGAACGGTTGTCTCGGGGCGCCTGAGCAACTGGACTCATGCATCCCCTCGTCCAAGTCGTCCTCGCTGTCTGCTCCGGCCTGGCCCTGACCGCGGCGTTTCCGACCTGGGACTTTGATCTCCTCGCCTGGGTGGCCCTTACCCCTCTCCTCGCCGTCCTCTCCAGGGTCTCTCCGGTCCAGGGAGTTGGCTTGGGATGGTGCGCGGGGTTTATTTTCTTCTCAACCCTCCTTCCCTGGCTCACCCACACCATGACCACCTACTCCACCCTCTCGCTTCCTCTGGCGCTTCTGGTCCTGTTTGGCCTCGCCGCGACGCTGGGTGGGTATGTCGCCCTCTTCTCATGGGCCCAAGCGCTCTTGTGCCGTCGCCTTGGGCCGGACGGTCTACTTCTGGCTCCGCCCCTCTGGGTCGCGATCGAGTGGCTTCGCGGTCACCTCTTCACCGGGTTTCCCTGGGGCTTGCTCGGCTACTCCCAGTACGGGGAGCTTCGCTTGATCCAGATCGCGGCGTGGACCGGGGTCTACGGTGTCTCCTTCCTCCTTGTGCTTGTCAATGCCACAGTGGCCCTTGCGGTCGTTCAGGGCGTCAAATGGAGTCCGTCCTATCAGCGCGCCACCATGGAGATCTACGTGGGCTTGACCCGCCAGGCTGCCGCGTCTCGCCCTCGCCTTGTCGTCTGGCCAGAGACTGCCGCCCCGTATTTCCTGAGCCGCGAGCCGGCGGTGACGGCAGAGATTTCTTCACTGGCGGCGTCCACCGGTGCCCCCATCCTGGTCGGGGCCCTCGAGGTGGAGCGCGGCCCCGAAAGGACAACCTACTTCAACCGCGCCTTTCTGGTGACCGCCTCGGACGGGATCGCGAGCCGGTATGATAAAATGCATCTCGTTCCGTTTGGGGAGTACGTGCCGCTCAAGCGGCTTCTCTTTTTTGTGGAGGCCATTGCGGCAGAGATCGGGGATTTCACCCCCGGCTTGCGCCCGCTGGTCTTCGATGGGGCGGGACATCGATTCGGGGTGGTGATCTGTTACGAGGGGATCTTTCCTGAGTTATTCCGGGAGTTCGTGGGAGGCGGGGCAGAGTTCATGGTGAACATCACCAACGATGGGTGGTTTGGTCGGACCTCGGGGCCAATTCAGCATCTCACCATGATGCCCTTCCGCGCGGTTGAGAATAACGTAGCCGTGGTGCGGGCGGCGAACACCGGCGTTTCGGCCATCATCGGGCCTTCAGGGGAGATCCGGGAACGGCTCGGCCTCTTCGAGCGAGGGCAGATGGTCGGGCGGATTCCCTTACGGCGGGGCGTGACGTTCTATACGCGATACGGGGATGTCTTCGCCTGGACCTGCCTCGGGGTGGGCGTGGCTCTCACGGCATGGGCGGGGTGGAATCGACGGAGGCGACGCAAGTGTTAGGCGATCTCAAGCGGGAATTCAATGAGCTCGACAAGCGGCTGAATGACCTCCGGGGGCATCTTTGACGTCCCTCAACTGGAGGCTCGCCTCGCCGATCTTGATGGCCGGATGGCCCAACCGGGCTTTTGGAACGATCAGAAGAGCGCCCAGGGTGTTGTCCGCGAGCGGAACGAAATCGCCCGCCTCCTCGGGCGCTTTCGTGAATATGCCGATCGCCTCTCGGACCTCCGCCTCCTCTGGGAGATGGCCGTGGAGGAAACGGACGACAGCGTCGAGCCTGAGATTCTGAACGGGATCCAGGAGCTCGATCAGGCGCTCCGCACGTTCGAGGTCGAGCGACTGCTCTCGGGCGAGCACGACCAGAAGGATGCCATCCTTTCCATCCATTCCGGAGCAGGAGGCACCGAGTCTCAGGATTGGGCCCAGATGCTCATGAGAATGTATCTCCGGTGGGCCGAGGCGAGAGGGTACAAGGCCGAGGTCGTGGATCTCCTCCCGGGAGAAGAGGCGGGGATCAAATCGTGCACGATCACGGTTTCCGGCCCCTGCGCCTACGGCTATCTTCGGGGGGAGACCGGCGTGCACCGCCTCGTGCGTATCTCGCCTTTCGACGCGGCGCGGCGACGCCACACCTCTTTCGCCTCCGTGCTGGCGATCCCGGAGATCGAGGAAGAGATCGATGTCGTGGTCCGCGATGAAGATATCCGAGTGGATGTCTTCCGATCCTCGGGCCCGGGAGGGCAGGGGGTCAACACCGCGGATTCAGCGGTCCGGATCACCCATCTCCCCACCGGAATCGTCGTCTCGTGCCAGAATGAGCGCTCCCAGCTCCGGAACCGGGAGACGGCCATGCGGATCGTTCGCTCCCGTCTCTACCAGATCTACGAGAAGAAGCGCGAACAGGAACTGGAGGAGTTGGCCGGGGAGAAGAAGGAGATTGCCTTCGGAAGCCAGATCCGGTCGTACACCTTTCACCCCTACCAGCTCATCAAGGATCATCGGACGAACCTCGAGGTCGGCAATGTTCAGGCCGTCATGGATGGAGGGCTTGATCCATTCATCGAGAGTTACCTGAAGTCGGGGAAGTCCGCTTAAATCCAGCATTTTTCTTGACACCCCCTCCGAAAGCCCGTAAACTTTTTTTACTGTGTCCGAGCCGACTGATGGAGGGGACCTGGTCCGACGGCGGTTTGAGAAGCTCGGCGAGCTTCGCCAGCGCGGGATCGACCCATTCGGCGGTCGCTACCCCATCACTCATCGGGCCGGACTCCTCCAGGAGCGGTTCCGCCAGGCGTCTGACAACGAACTGGAGGGAGCCGGCCCGGTCACCCTGGCCGGGCGGGTCATGGCCCTCCGTCACCACGGGAAGTCCTGCTTCAGTAACCTCCTCGACGGGACCGGCCAGATCCAGCTCTATGCCAAGGCCGATCACCTCGGCCAGGACTATGATCTGTTTACGAGCTTCGACGTCGGGGATTTCATCGGCGTCACCGGCGAGCTGTTTCGAACGAAGACCGGCGAGCTGACCGTCCACGTCAAGGCGTTCACCTTTCTGGCCAAATCCCTCCGTCCCCTGCCCGAGAAGTGGCATGGACTCCGCGACGTGGAGACCCGCTACCGCCAGCGCTATGCGGACCTCCTCGTAAATCCGAAGGCCCGGGAGGTCTTTCTCCTGCGCAGCCGTATCGTCGGAAGTCTCCGTCGCTTCCTGGAAGAAAAAGGCTTCATCGAGGTGGAGACCCCCATGATGCAGCCCATCCCCGGGGGAGCCGCGGCCCGGCCGTTCATTACCCACCACAATGCTTTAAAGATGGACCTCTATCTTCGCATCGCTCCTGAGCTTTATTTAAAGCGGCTTGTCGTGGGAGGACTCGACCGAGTGTACGAGTTGGGGCGAAACTTCAGGAATGAGGGGATCTCCACGGATCACAACCCCGAGTTCACGATGCTGGAGTTCTATCTGGCCTACGCCGACTACGGGGATCTCATGGAGCTGACTGAGGCCCTTTTCCTCGGGCTCGTCTCGGATCTCTTCGGCGCTTCCCGCTCGACCTACCAAGGGATGATGATTGACTTCACCCCCCCTGGCCGCGCCTCAGATTCTTTGATGGCATCACCACTGGCCTCGGACTCCCCGCCGCGGCGCGGAACGATCCTCGCGCGCT
>JACOUJ010000217.1 GCA_016177865.1 Candidatus Rokuibacteriota bacterium | reverse complement strand
GTCTCGAGACGGAGCGGCAGGCCCGTAACCTGGAACTGATCGCCTCGGAGAACTTTGTCTCCGAGGCGGTCCTCGAGGCCCTCGGGTCGGTGATGACGAACAAGTACGCCGAAGGCTACCCCGGGCGCCGCTATTACGGGGGGTGCGAATACGTGGATCTGGCCGAAGAACTGGCGATCCAGCGGGCCAAAGAGCTCTTTGGTGCCGAGCACGCCAATGTGCAGCCGCACTCCGGCTCCCAGGCTAACATGGCCGTCTATTTCACCGTGCTTCAGCCAGGGGACACGGTTCTCGCCCCGAATCTTTCCCACGGCGGCCACCTCACGATGGGGAGCCCGGTGAACTTCTCGGGGAAGCTCTATAAGATTGTGCCGTACGGTGTCCGCAAGGACACGGAGATGATTGACCTCGATCAGATCCGCGATCTCGCCAGAGAGCACCGGCCCAAGCTGATCGTCGCCGGGGGCTCGGCCTTCCCGCGGGCCATTGACTTCAAGCCCTTCCGTGAGATCTCTGATGAGGTCGGCGCGGCCTTCATGGCGGACATCGCCCACCCGGCCGGCCTCGTGGCCGCGCGCCTCCACCCCTCGCCGATTCCCTATGCGGATTTCGTGACCACCACCACGCACAAGACCCTGCGCGGCCCGCGCGGCGGGATGATCATGTGCAAGGCCGCCCACGTCCAGACGCTCGATAAGGTGGTCATGCCGGGAGTGCAGGGCGGCCCTCTGATGCACGTGATCGCGGCCAAGGCCGTCGCCCTCAGAGAGGCGCTGACGCCCGAGTGGCGAGCCTACCAGCGCCAGATCGTGGCGAATGCCAGCGCGCTGGCCGAGGCCTTGAAGGCGAAGGGGTATCGTCTGGTCACGGGCGGGACCGACACTCATCTCATGCTGGTGGACCTGACCTCACTCGGCATCACCGGGAAGGACGCGCAGGAGGCGCTGGACCAGGCCTGGATCACCGTGAACAAGAACACGATCCCCTTCGAAACGCGGAGCCCCATGGTGACGAGCGGGATCCGCATCGGGACGCCGGCGGTGACGACACGGGGGATGAAAGAGCCGGAGATGGCGCTGATTGCCGCGCTGATTGACCGCGCCCTTCGAAAGCTCGGTGACCAAGCGGTGGAGGAACGGGTGAGAATCGAGGTTCGGGAGCTGACCACGCGCTTTCCGCTCTACGCCGAACGGCTGCGACGAGGATGATGGAACGAGACCCCAGCGATCGAGTCGCGGGGCCCGACGCGGAGCCGCTGCGGTGAAGTGCCCGTTCTGCGGTCACGCCGAGGATAAGGTGGTAGATTCCCGGGTGGGGCGGGACGGGGAGTTCATCCGCCGGCGCCGGGAGTGCGAGCGGTGCCAGCGTCGCTACACGACCTACGAGTACATCGAGGACGTGCTCCCCATGGTGGTGAAGCGCGATGGCCGCCGCGAGCCCTTCGACCGGCAGAAGCTCAGGAACTCGATCCTCAAGGCGTGTGAGAAGCGCTCCGTCGGGATCCAGGCCGTGGACGACGTCGTGGCCGATCTCGAATCAAGGCTCCACGACCGGGCCGAGAAGGAAATCTCGAGTGTCCAGCTCGGTGAGATGGTCATGTCCTATCTCCAGAGGCTCGACCAGGTGGCCTATGTGCGCTTTGCCTCCGTCTACCGGCAGTTCAAGGACATCTCCCAGTTCATGGATGAAGTGAAGGGCCTCATCAAGGGGAAAGGCCCGAAGCCCAAGGCCAAGTCCTGAGACCGCGGTCCTCCTCCCTCATCCGGCTGTACCCTGATGGCTCGTTTCCCCTCGAGCCCAGGTATGGCCCCGAACGCTTCTTGCCTGGCTTTCAATGGGCATTGACAGGGGGGAAAAGAAGTGCTAGGTTGAACCGAAATTTTCCCGACGCTTCACGAGTCTGAATGGCCACCCACGATGTCTGCGATTGTGATGGAGGAGTGACATGATACGGCGCGACATTAAGAAGGTCGTCTTCGTCGAACCCAAATCCACGCACCTCCATGTGTACAGTCGGATTACGATCCCCCGCCTCGGGTCCGTGCTCCTCGGCACGATCATGCGGAACAAGGGGTACGACGTGCGCGTGTACGTCGAGGACATCGCCCCCGTTGACATGGCCGAGGTGCTGAGCGCGGATTTTGTGGCCATCTCGGCCATCACCTCCACGGCGCCTCAATCCTATCGCCTGGCGGACCAGGTGCGGGCCGCGGGCATCCCGGTAGTGATCGGCGGGACCCACTGTACGTTCCTCCCCGATGAGGCGCTCCAGCACGCCGAGTTCGTCGTTCGGGGCGAGGGGGAGTTGGCCTTCCAGGAGCTGGTGGACGCCATCAAAGCCGGGGAGGGCTTCGAAAAGATCCAGAACCTCTCCTACTGGCAGGACGGGCGGACCCTCCACAATCCGGAGCGCCCGAAGATCCCGAACCTTGACGTGAACCCGATTCCGGACTATCACCTGATCACTGGATGGAAGCCCGGCTCGGTGGTCTCGATCGCCACCTCACGGGGCTGTCCCTTCGCGTGCACCTTCTGCTCCGTCCCCGGCATGTACGGCCACGCCTTCCGGACCCACTCCATCGATCGGGTCATGGAGGAGCTTCACGCCTACGGGAGGGACGCCTCCTACATCTTCTTTGCCGACGATATCTTCACGGCGAACAAGAAGCGGGTGAAGGAGCTGTTCCGGCGAATGATCCAGGCTGGCATCACCCCGGAGTGGGGCGCCCAGGTGCGCAGCGAGACGGTGGACGACGACGAGCTGCTCCAGCTGATGCACGACTCGAACTGCTTCAACGTCTACGTCGGGTTCGAGTCCATCAATCCCAGGACGCTCAAGCTCTTCGACAAGAAGCAGGACCTCGGGAAGATCGAGCGGGCCATCGAGAAGTTCCACAAGGCCAAGATCGGGATCCACGGGATGTTCGTGGTGGGGTCGGACGAGGATGACGTAGAGACGATCTGGGCGACGCTCGACTTCGCGAAGAAGCGAGACATCGACTCCGTCCAGTTCATGATCCTGACCCCGATCCCCGGCTCCCCCGACTGGGATCACCTCTACGCCAAAGGTGAGAAGTATGTGACCAACTTTGACTGGTCGGTTTATGACGGCCACCACGTCGTTCACCAGCCGCGGCGCATCTCCCCGTACGAGCTTCAGGTGACCGCGATCAAGGCGATGCAGAAGTTCTACTCCTGGCCGATGATCCTCCGGCGCGCGTTTCGGAAGGATAAGTACTACGCGTTCATTCGCCTCTGGGGGCATAAGATGCTCAAGGAGTGGTGGAAGCAGAACTGGGACTACGTTGAGGGGCTCAGGAAGAGCCTCTACGAAGAGGTCAAACAGGAGAAGCCCGGACGGCTCCGCAAGGCGGCGGCGATCCCGGCGGCGTTTATGGAGCACGCCTGGGGCGGGCTGCTGCAGGCGTTTCTGACGGAGTTGGGGATCAAGGTGGTGCCGGTCGGGGAAGAAGACGCGAGCGAGGCCCCGTCGCGGGTCCGCCAGGCGGTGGATTGCCTGATCATGCCCATCGTCAAGCAGGCAGCCAAGGGGCGGGAAGAGTTGTACGCGAAACTCACTCTGGCCCAGCAGGCCATCCAGGCCAATCTGGAGAAGCTCCCGCGCGTGGTCCAGTTACCGCTGTTCGATGACCAGGGCCCCATCTTTGAGCCGTTCGCCAAGATCGGCCTGTTTTTCACCGACAATCTGGATCGGGTACGGATGGCGTATAGAAAGGCAGGGGTCACCGCCGGGCTCTGGGAAACCGCCTAGCCGAGGCGGCGCGACGATCTGTCGATAGGGGGCCGGGCCATGTTGCCCGGCCTCGTTTTTATTCCCCCCTCCCTCGGG
>JACOUJ010000216.1 GCA_016177865.1 Candidatus Rokuibacteriota bacterium | reverse complement strand
GTTCGCCTCAACCAGGAGCATCGGGATCTTCAGGCGTTCGGCCACGGTCGAGGCCCGCAAGGTAATGGGGCTGGATGCGGGGCCGAGGAAGAGATGGACCTTGTCCACGGCGGCGAGCTTCTCGTACAGCTCCACCGACTTGTCGGGGTTGGATTCGTCGTCGTAGATGAGGAGCTGGATCGGTAGGCGTGCGTTGTATTCCCGGACGAAGACGCCGCCCCCTTCGTTGACAAGCTTCTCCCAGCCTTTCATGAAGTCCACGACCGCCGGGCCCCATTCGGCGGAGAAGCGGCCGGTGATGGCCAGGGTCGCGCCGATCTTGATGCGATCCGGCCGCTGGGCCTCCGCCGCGGGCGCGATGGCCCCGACGACGAAGGCGAAGATGATGGCGAGCGCTGTTGTCAGTCCCACCTTTCTCATGGCCCCCCTCCTTCCGCTACTTGGCTTCGACTGTCACCGACATTCGCCCAATCCGCTCGACCTCAATGGTCACCTCGTCCCCCGGCTTGATCGGGCCGACCCCTTGCGGCGTCCCGGTCGAGACGAGATCGCCGGGGTAGAGGGTCATCACGCTCGAGGCGTACTCGACCAGCTTCGCCATCCCCCAGAACATATCGCTCGTGTTGGCGTGCTGTTTCAGGGCCCCGTTCAGCCAGAGCTTGAACTCGATATTCTGGGAATCCGGGATCTCGTCGGCCGTGACCAGGACCGGCCCCACCGGCGTGAACGTATCGAACGATTTGCGGGTGGAGCGGTCCTCTTTTCCTCGGACCGTGATATCCATCACGCAGGTGTAGCCGAAGATATAGCCGAGGGCGTCGGCCGCCTTGACGTCCTTGGCGGTCTTGCCCACGACGAGCCCGACCTCCGCCTCGTAATCGGTCCGCCGGTCGAGGTACGGGAGCCTGATCGTCTCCCCCGGGCCGATGATGGACGACGGGGCCTTGAGGAAGACCCCGAACTGATCAATGGGATCGCTCACCCCCATCTCCTGCATGTGGAGTTTGTAGTTCACCGGGGCGGCGATCACCTTGCTGGGGAAGAGCACGGGGGCGCGAAGGTGGACGGATTCGAGGGGTCGCCCTTTGCCCTTCGAGACCGCCGCCTCGATCCTTGGCCGGAGCTGGCCGAAATTGGCAATCGCCTTCACCCAGAAGACTGGGGGCCACTCGCCGGCCCGGGCCCCGACGATGTCGCTGACGTCATAGACCTGGCCGTCCTTGAGGATCCCCATTCTGAGCGCATCGAAGATGACGAGTCTCATTGCCCCCCCTAACGGCGGCGCTCCCCCTCATGCCAGGCCGTGCTATCGATCCAGAGAAGAAGTAGGCCGACCAGGAGGAAGAGAGCCCCCCAGAACGGGGGGATGGCATACCCGAGATTGCGGAAGATGCGCTCAAACGGCATCACCATGACCAGAAGCGATCCGAGAAACAGGAGGATCATGCCGAGCTGTTTCATGGCGGCCTCCTAGAATAACGGATTCCGCGGAAACTGTTGGTGCAGGGCCCTGTCAAAGCCAAACGAGCGGCCGGCGGCCGTCAGGAAGACCACGGCCAATCCGAAAGCCATGTGTTTGATGATCTGAGGCGTTCCCGGCGCGGCCGCCGGGGAGCCGCCCATCGCGTACCAGTAGTTGAACAGCACGAAGATCGCCACGAGCGCGGCGAGGCGGGTGAAGAGACCGAGGACGAGGGCAACCCCCAACGCGATCTCGCCGAACCAGTTCAGGAACCTGAACACCTCGATGTTGGGAATGACCCAGTTGAGGAGGAAGGCCTTGTACCCGGGCGAGATGTTGGTGTCGGCCGCCTTTTGGATCATCCCGGTGTAGGGTGCCGTGGCGAACCACGGCGCGCCGAGCTTGGTGATGGCGGTCGAGAGGAAATAATAACCGCAGAAAACCCGGATGAGGACAAGCGGGCCGAGATAGGCGGGTTCTTCCCAGTTCCGGTAGAAGAATCCTTTCATGGCCACCCTCCGCGTTGGGTGTGAAGGGAGACGTTAACCTGTCTCGTGGGCGTCACCCTCACTAGGCGAGGCGTTTCCGCGCGCCCTCCGCGCGAACTGGATCGATGGCGGAGGCGCGCTCGGCCTGATAGCCGCAGGCACACCCGAGAAGGCCGGCGGCGTAGAGATCAAATTGCTGCTCCTGGACCAACTCTTTACTCATCCCCGGGAGAAGCTTGTCGCCCACACTCCCCACCATCGCCCCACACCGAGCGCAGCGGAGACGGTAGTAGGTTCCGTACGTGGTCGGGGCCTCCAACTCGATCCCCAAGGGCGCGTAGGCCGTCCGGATCTCGTCTACGATGTCGCTCATCACCGAGCCGTCCCTCTGCAGCCGGTTTCTGTTTGATCTCGGGCGGCCCCATCTTACTGGCCTGCCTCTCGACTGTCAACGGCGAGTCGGCCAACTTCGCCGGATTCGAAAGGGAAAGAGTCGTCTAAAGAATCCTGGCTTCTCCTGGAGGCGAGAGGCGGTGAAGGAGGTCATGATGGCATCCAACCGCTGCCAGTAATCGGGAAGGCGCGCGGCGTAGTAGGCCTGGACGGCGAGGGGCCGGTGTGTGTGGTCGCCCTTCGGGGCGGGCCGAGGAGGAGGCTCGAGCTCCGGAACCGCCGATCGAAGTTCGTTCTCGGCAAAGGTGAAGAACTCCTTGAGAAGCGCTTGAAACTCCTTTCGATCGCTCGGGTCCCCGTGGACGGGGGTGGGGCGTCCCTGGCGAGCCCGTCGTTTCACGAGCAGCTCCATCACGTAAAGGTTGAGGGCCTCTCCGATCCGCTCAGTGACCTGGTGCTCAATTCGTTCCCTGAGCCCTCGAGGATCGCCGGGGTCGCGACGAAGGGAGGTGGGGAATGACGGCTCTGCCATCTTAGTGCCGCTCCAGAAGGCACATCATCGCTTGCCTTCAGCGTCTCGGATCCGCTCCATGATGACCTCGCAGATCTTGGGGTGGATCCCAAGAGGCTCTGTGATGACCACCCGGATCCCGGGAAAACGGCGCGCGGCGTCCTCCACCATCCGTGGGATGTCGCCCGTCGAATGCCGACCGGGGACGAGGAAGTACGGGTGAACAATGATCTCATCCGCCCCGGCCTTGACGCACGCCTCCAAGCCCTCCTCGATGCTCGGACTGGCCAATTCCATGTGGGCGAGACGGACGATGTCGATCTCCGAGATTTGGCGAAGGAGGTCGGCGACGTCGCCCAGCGTCTCATTGGCCTCGGGACGACGGCTTCCGTGATCGACAAGGAGAATGGCGCGCGTCAGATGGGCCTTTTTCATCAGCCTGCCAAGTAGCGGCGGATCCCGTCAGGAAACGACGTAAGGGTGATCCCGAATGCCCTGGCGAAGGGGTTCGGGTCGGCGACGTTTTCCTCCTCCAGCATCGTAATCTGATCGAGCGTGACGGGGAAGAATGGAAGACGCTGGAATACCGCCACGAGCGGCCGGATGAGGCCGATCGGTTGGTGGAGCTTGCGAACGCGACGGCGCCCCAGGGCCTCCCCGATCAGCTCGAGGAGGCGGTTGAACTCATAAGGCTCCGGTCCGGCCACCGAATAGGTTTCGCCGGCTGTCGCGTCCATGGAAAGCGCTCGCACGAACCCGGCCGCAACGTCCTCGACGGCCACCGGCTGGAGACGGTATCGGCCGTCTCCGATAACCGGGACGACGGGGAGGCGACGGACCATCCTGGCCAGCATGTTCACGAACTCGTCTTCCGGACCGAAGATGATGGAAGGGCGAAAAACGGTCCAGCGAAGGCCGCTCGAGCGGACCGCTTCCTCGGCCTGCCACTTGGCTCGATGGTAGCCCGAGACGGCCCCGGGCCGGGTTCCGAGGGCGCTCATCTGAAGGTGGCGACCCACACCTCCAACGCGAGCCGCATCGAGAACATTTCGAGTGCCCTGGACGAGAAGCCGCTCGTAAGTGATTCCTCGTCCCGGGAACTCTCGGATGATCCCCACGAGGTGGATGACGGCGTCGCACCCCTCGAGGGACTTCATCCATACACCGGGGACGGTCACGTCCCCAGGCACCACCTCGACGCCGTCTCGCGTCGGAAGGCGCCGCTCAGCTCCGGGGCGCAGGAGACAGCGGACGTGGTGACCGTGCTCGCGGAGCGCGTGGAGCACGCTCCGTCCGACGAACCCAGAGCCTCCCGTGAGGAAAACCGTGCTCATTGATCTGACTTGGGCGGCCAGGAGCTGCCGCAGCGAGCGCGACCCTTCGTGTACGGGTGCCAGTGAGGCAGGCCGGGGGTCCCCCGAGCGCAGCATTCGCGGGAGCGACGGGGTCCCCACCGTGGGTGAGCGGGAAGGGGGGGACCGAGCCGGACTGGAGCCCCCGCAGGGGGCG
>JACOUJ010000215.1 GCA_016177865.1 Candidatus Rokuibacteriota bacterium | reverse complement strand
CTGATGGGGACCCGTATTTCCGCGTGGAGGAGGATCTCGTCAGGGAAGGGGTGGGGATGTATGACAAGGTCTCTCCCCGGGGGGCCAGCGAACTGGTCATCGAATCGCCCCAACACGTCACCTGGGCCACGATGCCGGAGGAGGGGTTGGGGCGAGTCCTCTGGATGTACCGCGACCGGATACTGGACCTGAAACGGGACGCCAAGATCAGGGATATCATGGTAATGAAGCGTGTCGGAAGGGTTGGTGCGCGGATCCAGCATCCCTACTCCCGAATCATTGCGATCCCAGTCATCTTTGACGACAAGCGTGGGGAATTGACCCAGAGCCGGGAGTACTATAGCTACAAACACCGCTGCGTCTATTGCGATACCCTCCGCCAGGAGATTGCATCAGGGGAGCGGGTCCTTGCCCTGACGACCCACTACCTGGTGTTTCTTCCCTACGCGGCCCGCTACCCTTACGAGACCTGGATCCTTCCCCAGAAACATCAGTGCGCCTTTGAATCCGCGACCACCACGGAGATCGGGGAGCTCGCCAGGCTTCTTCAGCGACTTGCCAGGTGTTATCTCAAGGCCCTGGAGACGGCCAGCCACGAGATGGTGTGGCATACGGCCCCCAACCTCCAGTCAAAAATCCTTCGGGGGGAGTGGGGGACGATTGCCGACGACTACCACTGGCACGTTGAGGTCGTTCCAGAGCCGGAGCAACGAAACCGGGTCGGCGGGGTGTACGTGAACAGCGTCCCCCCTGAAGAAGGTGTCAAACGCCTGCGAGAGGCCTGGTAGCCGCCTTGCCGGCTGTTGAAAAGAATCACGGATAAAACCCGCGGACTTCGAATCCCTCCGCCACGCGTTTGATCCCCAGGATTAGCGCCGCCGTGCGGAGATCGCCTCCGGCCCGCTGAGCCTGCGACCAGACGTTCTTGAAGGCCCGAGTCATCAGCTCCTGAAGCCTTGAATTGATCTCGCTCTCCCGCCAGAAGTAGAACTGTAGGCCCTGGACCCACTCGAAATAGGAGACGACCACGCCGCCCGCGTTGGCCAGAATGTCCGGGACCACGAGCACATTTTTCCCTTCCAGTATCCGATCGGCCTCCGGGGTCGTGGGGGCGTTCGCCCCTTCCGCGACGATCCGGGCCCGAATACGGTCAGCATTCTGATCTGTGATCTGCCCTCCCACCGCGGCCGGGATGAGAACCTCGCATGGAAGCTCGAGGAGCTCTTGATTCGTGATTGAATCGGCTCCAGCGAGTCCGCCCACGGTCCCGGTCTCCTTCACATGGGCGAGCAGTTGACGGATGTCCAGACCGTGCTCGTTGAAAACCCCGCCTTTGGCGTCGCTAACTCCGACCACGTGGCAACCCTCTCGCCAGAGGAGTCGAGCCGCCACCCCTCCAACGTTCCCAAACCCCTGGACCACGACGCGGGCGGAGCGGAGATCGAGGTTCGTGTGTTTGGCGGCCTGATAGAGGGCATAGACGAGCCCGCGTCCGGTGGCCTCGCGCCGGCCGAAAGAGCCGCCGAGCAGGAGGGGTTTGCCCGTGACCACCCCGGGAACCGTTCGCCCCTGGGTCATGGCGTACGTGTCCATAATCCACGCCATGGTTTGCTCGTCGGTCCCCAGATCGGGGGCGGGAATATCCAGGTCGGGACCGATCAAGAGGATGATCTCGGCCGTGTAGCGGCGGGTCATCCGCTCGAGTTCCCGCTGAGACATGCGCGCGGGATCGCAGGCCACGCCCCCCTTCGCCCCCCCATAGGGGAGCCCCATGAGGGCGCACTTCCAGCTCATGAGCATCGCCAGGGCGGTGACCTCTCCCAGGTTCACGTCGGGGTGGTAGCGAATCCCCCCTTTGGTCGGCCCGAGGACAGTGTTGTGATGGACCCGGTAACCGAGAAAGACTTCGGTTCGGCCATCGTCCATCGGGGTCGGGACGCTCACCACCATCGCGCGGCGAGGGTAGCGAAGCCGCTCGTGGATGGCCTGGGGAAGTTTGAGGCGCTCCGCCGCTCTGTCGAGCTGCTGGATAGCCCTTTGGTAAGGCGGAGAATCAAACTCAGATATACTGTTCATAACTCATTTCCTTTCGCCTTTTTTCTGAACATAGCCCCCTTGACAACATGTGAGGCTACTGGCATATTAGCGATAGAAAGTATCGGCGATTAAAATCATCGCTGATAGATTGAGAGGCTCGATGCTACGGTTCACTAAGCAGGCCGACTATGGGCTGATGGCGATTCATTATATTGCCTTCCATCAAGAGGGGGGGGCCGTCAACACAAGAAAGATCGCCGAAGAATATAATATTCCTCAAGAGCTCTTGGCCAAAATTCTTCAGCGGTTGGCAAAGCGGGGGCTCGTCCAAGGGCAGAATGGTCCGAAGGGGGGGTATATCCTCACGCGTGAGCCCAAGGCGATTTCCGTAGGAGAGGTGGTCAGGGCCATCGAGGGCCCCATCAACATCGTAAGCTGTTACAAGACTCTGGACTGTCCGCAGCTCACGCGGTGCAGCGTCCGGCGGCCCGTCCAAAAGATCCAGACCAGTATTGAAGAGCTTCTCGACAAGATGACCCTTGCAGAGATGAGCGCATAGGAGGGGAGGAGCAAGGACCAATGGCCATTCGGTTCCCGATCTTCATGGATAATCACTCGACGACCCCGGTGGACCCGCGGGTCTTAGAGGTGATGCTTCCGTACTTCACGGACAAATTCGGCCATCCGGCGAGCCGGAACCATCCCTTCGGCTGGGAGGCCGAAAAGGCGGTGGATCAGGCTCGCGAGCAAGTGGCCCGCCTCATCGGGGCCCGGGACCCGAAAGAGGTGATCTTTACCTCGGGGGGGACCGAGTCGGACAACCTGGCCCTGAAGGGCGTGGCGGAGATGTATCGGGAGAAAGGCGATCACATCATTACGACGGTGATCGAGCATCGCGCGATCCTGGATACGGCGAAACGCCTGGAGCGCCAAGGGATCAAGGTGACCTACCTCCCTGTGGACAAGGACGGGCTCGTGGACCCGGAGGCAGTGCGGACCGCCATCACCGACAAGACGATCTTGATCTCT
>JACOUJ010000214.1 GCA_016177865.1 Candidatus Rokuibacteriota bacterium | reverse complement strand
GTCCGGCTGCCACGCGGTCGCCTGGGACCTGAACGCGCCTGAGTTCGGGGACCGCAAAGTGCTCGACCTCTTCCAGAAGCACTCCTACCCGCTCGGGCTGATCGTCGACGTGAAGGGCGAGCGCTTCGTGGACGAGGGTGCCAATTTCAGAAACTACACGTACGTCAAGTACGGACGGGAGATCCTGAAACAACCCCAGCGAGCGGCGTTTCAGATCTTCGACCAGAAGGTAGTGCACATGTTGCGCGATGAGTACCGGATTCGGGAGGTCACAAAGGCGCAGGCCGACACGATCGAGGAACTGGCGCGGAAGCTGGAGATCAACCCTGACGGACTCGCCCGCACCGTCCGCGAGTTCAATGCCGCGGTCCTGCCGGGTGAGTTCGATCCTTCCATCCTGGATGGCAAGTGCACCACGGGGATCACGCCCCCGAAGTCCAATTGGGCTCTTCCTCTGGATTGCCCACCCTTCGTCGGCTTCGCCGTCACGTGCGGCATCACCTTCACCTTCGGAGGACTCAGGATCACCACGGAAGCGCAAGTCCTGGACACCGAGGATCGCCCGATCCCCGGCCTCTACGCGGCTGGAGAGTTGGTCGGCGGGCTCTTTTACCATAACTATCCGGGAGGCTCCGGACTCACAGCCGGTGCAGTCTTCGGCAGGATCGCCGGGGAGCAGGCAGCGGCGTACTGCAAGCACTCAGCGTAGTTTTCTCCTTGACAGGTTCTTCATCCGCCCCGTATCGTGCTGGGAGGCCGGCTCGTGCCGGATCCTACGCCTTTTTCGAGGTGAGGCGACATGCCACGAATTCCGTACGTCGATCCAGCGTCCGTCACTGATCCCGAGATCCTCGGCTACCTGGAACGCGCCCGTCGCGAAGGGACGCCCCGGCCCGAGAGCCAGGCGATCCGCGCACACAACCCCGGCGTCATCCGGGCGTTCTCACAGGCCTGGGATCTGACATTTCGCCACGGCGTCCTTGACCACGGCGTCAAAGAGCTCTGCCGGGTCTACGTCTCCAGATCCATCGAATGCGAATACTGAGGGGTCCAGCGCTCCGTCCAGGCCGGACGGAAGGGATTGACCGAAGAGAAATACGACGACCTGCTGAACTTCACCGACTCGGACAGATTCACCCCGCGCGAAAAGGCTGCCCTCACCTACACGAGCGCCATCATCTGGAACCCGGAGATCGCGGACGAACCTCTCTGGGAGCGGCTCCACCAGCACTTCACGGTTCCCGAGCTGGTCGAACTCGGGTTCTTCGTCGCGCTCACCCTGGGGCAGCAGCGGTGGATCAAGACGCTCGGCATCGGGCACGGCGAACTGCTCGGCGACACCACCACCGGGCTCTCGTCTGAAGCCGCTCAGGAAGTGCATCACCGGGTCACCAAGGCGTAATTGCTTGTCTTGACGAGGCGCATCCCAGGCGCCTCGTCCTGACCGCCCCTAGCTTCCGAATTTGATGTATTTCACCATCTCCCGCTGCACGTCCGGGGGCTGCTCCAGGAGGTTGCTGAAGGTTTTTAGAACTTCGTCCGGGGAGATATAGCCGAATCCGATCTTCGCCTTCTTCGCCTCGTCGAGCAACTCCTTGTCCTTGACCACCTTGGCGAGCGCCTCTCTCAGCACCTTCACCCGATCCGCCGGCGTCCCGGGGGTGACGGCGAAGGCCCGACCGATGGCTTGGGGCGCGGCGCGGATCCCCATGATCGCCTTGCCGATCGGGTTGGTCGCCAGCTCCTCATCGACCGGCAACTGCTCGAAGCCGGGGATGGCGACCCGGCCACGGACCAGGGGGCGCACCGCCCCGCGATCGGCAGCCAGCTTGATGGTGGTCGCGAGGGCGGCCCAGACGTCGACCTCCTTGCGCTCAAGCGCCAAGAGGACTTCCGCGTTCGTGGGATACCCGGAGACGAGCTTGAACTTGGCGCCCGCGAACTCTTTGAGGAGCAGCGGGAAGTCGTGGGCGTTCGATCCCGGGCCCGTCGTCCCCACCACCAGCTCCTTGTCGGCCTTCTTCAGCTCGTCCCAGGTCTTGTAGGGCAGATCCGCGCGGATCGCCAGCGCTACGCCGTCAGAGCCGGACGAGCCCAACCATTCGAACTTCCGCATGTCGAATCGGACCGCATCCACCTTCGTGAGCTGGGCGATGGCGACGTTGGGGTTCGTGGCCAGGAGTGTGAGACCGTCGGGCTTGGCCACATTGTACGCGTGATTGGTCGCCACCAGATGGGCCGCTCCCGGCATGGGCTGAACGATCACCGCGGGTTTACCCGGGATGTACTTTCCGAGGTGGTGTCCCACAATCTGCGCGGCCACAATGAGGCTTCCGCCCGTGCCGCCGATCACTATGGTGATCGTCTTGCCTTCATAGAAGGGGGCTTGCGCCCACACGGGCAAGGCCACGAGGGACATCAATGCGAGGGCAGCCACGAGAGTGAAAATCCACGCGCGTTTCATATCTTTCCTCCTTTGGTCATTGGATCACCTGGTCGGCCCGCTTGTGAGCCGAGGGCGAACGTGAGGATGAGCGTCTTGAGTCTCGTATTCACGGCCCACCTCCCGAATGCGGTTTCGCGAGCCCGATTCGAACCGAGGTGACTGTCGCATGCGGAGGAGTTCATGTCAATCCGCGCGTGAGTTCCTCACAGGATGCATGGAGCCGCGAATCCAGCGCTGCGGACTCGAGAGCCGCGAGGTCACGCAGCCCCGGGGAGCCGCCGGTCTGCTCGATGATGCGTCGATGCAGTTCCACCACCTCGCCGAGCGAGAGGTAGCGCACTCAGGCGAGCCGCCGGTAGAGATCCCGGTTCTTCTTGAGCACCCGCTGCGCGGCGGCTTCGAAATCCTCACCCGGCAGTGCGACCAGGTCCCGCACCGCAGCCTCGGCGAGGTCTTCAACCCGGACGTTCAGCCGTGTCGCCATCTCGGCGAGCCGGCGCTCAGCACCTTGAGCAGATTGTTTGTCGGTGATCAGTGTAAATCTTACAGACCAAGCCAGGTCTGCACCCATCCGGCCTCAAAGGGGAGATGGAGCAGGCGTTCGAAGAGGCCGTGGAAGAATCCCCAGGCCACTGCCGTCAGGGTGAGCGTGAGCCACCAATCCGCGCCGCCTTGGAGGGCCAGGTAGGCGAAGACGAAGACTGGGACCGCGAGGGGGAAGCCGAGCAGCAGCACGAGGAGGATGAACCCGGCGATCCAGGCGAAGATCGCGGCAGTCCGATGTCTCGCGACGTCCGGCGGCACCTCGGCGGAAAACTCCAGGTCGAGCGCGGGACCTTTGGCTGATTCGGCCTTCCCGAGAAGATCCGCGATCAGTTGCGCCGTCGCGAGGACGAGGAGCGGGATGCCCGTGACCAATGGGAAGAGGGAGGCCTTCAGCGGCCACTGGCGTGCCGACACGATGGCGTAGGCCGCGATGGCGATGAGCGCGAGGCTGAAGAGGACGCGGCCGCTAAAGCGCATCGGCCGTCCTCGGGACGCCCCGGCGTCGCTCCTGGATGAACGGCCAGGCGATGACGAGACCAGTGAGCAGGATCAAGGTAATGACCACCGGTCGCCCCAGCCACGCCAGGCCATAGCGGGCTACGGAGATAAAGAGATAGGTCTCGGCGAGCTTGCCCAGCACGAAGCCGAGCACGAGCGGCGGGCGCGGCCACCCAAATCGAACCATGAAGTAGCCGAGCGTGCCGAAACAGAAGGTCACGAGGAGATCCACGATCTGTCGGTTCGCGGTGTAGCTTCCGACGAAGATCAGGAGGAGGACAAACGGAATGATCAGGCCTCCCCGGATATGGGTCAGCTTGGCGAGATGGT
>JACOUJ010000213.1 GCA_016177865.1 Candidatus Rokuibacteriota bacterium | reverse complement strand
CGCCGGCTGGTTGAGAGCCTGCATGACCGGCAGCGGCAGCTCGGTCGGGCCTGGGATCATGAGGAGGGGACGCTCGGTCTTGGGAACCAGCTGAAACGGCACGGCACGCTCCTTGACGAGTGATACTGCTGCGTGGGCTATTCTAGCGTCTCACCGCCTTTTCCGCCAAGTGATTCTGGAGGATCGGGACGCGACGGTCCGGGCCGGAGATCAACGACGTGGCGGCTGTGCTACAATGCCCCCGCCAATGGTCCACGCCTACGTGCTGATCCGGTTGTCGCCGGGGTTTGAGGAGGCAGCGCTCCAAGGGATCCGGGCAGTCCCCGGGGTCGCAGACATCGTTTTGGTCTTTGGCGGGTGGGACGCGGTCGTGACGGCCGAGGCCAAGAATCTCGGTGCCCTCTCGCGCCTCGTCATCGGACAGATCCGGGGGATTCAAGGGGTGCAGGCCACAGAGACTCTGGTCGCCGCCGAGTTCTAGGTTGTGGCAGCGAATTCCTCGAAACGCCGTCAAGGGCAATCTCTTTCTCATCCTCAAGACCGCGGCAGAGCCCCTTACTCTGTGACCCTCTCCTTCAGACTGATCCGCAAGTACCTGTTAGAAATAGTTTAATGAATTGTTGACATTCCCGATATACAAGTGTAATATTCAGAGATGCTAAGCATGTGGACTGAGGATCAGATCAGGCGCTACTCGCGTCACATTGTCCTCAAAGAGGTTGGGGGAAGGGGGCAACGAAAGCTCCTGGACTCCTCGGTCCTGATCGTGGGGGCCGGGGGGCTTGGGTCCCCGGTGGCGCTCTACCTGGGAGCCGCAGGGGTCGGCAGGATCGGCATCGTTGACTTCGACCAGGTGGACCTCTCAAACCTCCAGCGCCAGATCCTCCACACCTCATGCGATGTGGGGCGGCCCAAGGTGGAGTCGGCCGTAGAGCGCCTGGCCATGCTCAACCCGGACGTGAAGGTCATTCCCCACGCTGAGCCCCTCTCGTCGGCCAACGCCCTGGCCCTGCTCAGTCAATACGATCTGGTCGTTAACGGGTCGGATAACTTCCCCACGCGCTACCTGGTCAACGACGCCTGCGTCTTCTCGAACAAACCATTGGTCGATGGCTCAATCCTCCGCTTTGAGGGGCACGTCACGGTGTTTCTGCCCGGGCGGGGGTGCTACCGCTGCCTGTTTCCGGCTCCGCCACCGCCCGGACTGATGCCGAACTGTCAGGAGGCCGGAGTCCTTGGAGTCCTGTGCGGCGTGATTGGCTCACTCCAGGGGCTTGAGGCCCTGAAACTTCTTCTCGGGATTGGGGAGCCGCTGGCCGGCCGCCTCCTCTGGATTGATGGCTTGAGCCTCGAGATCCGTTCACTCAAGGTCCGTCGTGACCCGAGCTGCCCGGTGTGTGGCGACCGGCCGACGGTGACTGAGCTCATCGATTACGAGAACTTCTGCGGCCTCCCCCCCGAGGCCCCTCTTTCATAACGATGCGATTGGGGATCTTGCTCGGGACCGGGGTGGGGCGCCAGGAGATCCAGACCGTCCTGGCCTTGGCCGAGGCGGCCCTCGGTCAGGGACATGAGATCCGGCTGTTCATCATGGGGGATGGCGTCCTCCACCTCCTGGCGCACGAAGCCAATCCGTGGACGGAGGAGCTCCAGAAGCTCATCGGGGCGAGGGTGGAGGTCGCCTGCTGTGCGAGTAACACGACCGCACGAGGGATCGCCAAGGATCGGCTCATTCCCGGGGTGCTCTGCGGGAGCCAGTATGATCACGCGGAATTCGTTCATTGGAGCGAGCGCTACCTTGCCTTCACCTGATGCCCTGGAAAAATCAGTCGTGGTCGTATTGCGGCGGCCCCCACTCTCTTCGGAGGCTGCCACCGAAGCGCTCCGCGTCGCTGTAGGGCAGACTCTCGCCCCTCAGCGGGTTACGCTCTGCCTGATCGACGACGGCGTGTGGACGGTTGGACCGCTCAATCCGTCGGTCGTCCGCGCGCCGGAGATCAAAAAGCACCTGGACGCCCTTCTTACGCTGGGGCATCGCGTTGTCGTCGAGAAGGAGGCGGCTGAGGCTCGGGGACTGGACGATCTGGCTTCCGGAATCGAGCTGACACCCCGGACTGAATGCTTTGCCTGGCTCACTGAGGCCGACGCGGTCATTGCCTATTGACGGAGCCTCCACGATGAAATTCCTCCACGTCCTCCGAACGATCGGTGACCGCCTCCCTCTGGAGTTGGCACGGTCCCAAGAGGGACACCATGAAGTGAGCCTGCTCCTTGTGCAGGATGGGGTTTGGGCCTCCCACGCTCTCGGCAGCAACCTTCGGGCGTACGCCCTCAGGGCCGACCTGGAAGCGCGGGGTCTCCCTGCGGGACCGTCGACCGTGGACTACGACGATGCGATCCGGCTGATGGCTGAGCATGATCGCGTCGTCGTCTGGTGAGTCGGTGAGCCAGGAGGCCCGAGTGGATGAGGAGCTGGATCTCCACGGGGAGATTTGTCCCTACACGTTCGTCAAGTCGAAGCTGGCCCTGGAGGAGATGGCCACAGGGCAGATCCTTCGAGTCGTCGTGGACAATCCGAGTTCCGCTGAGAATGTCCCCCGGAGCCTGCGGAACGAGGGGCACGAGGTGTTGGGCGTTTCTCAGATCGCTCAGCGAGAGTGGGCGATCATCGTAAAGAAGGCCCCTGACCGTCGATAAGGGGTCGTCTGCTGCGTTCTCGGTCGTCGCCGATCCTCAACGTATAACCGCATACGCCTCCGGTCGGCTCCTCTCTCGGGCCTTGCATCCGACCCCTTCTCGCCGGCCAGGAGCTTACCGTCAGTTCTCCTCGGGGACGAAGTACTGACCTCGACTGGCGATCAGGGCGTCTCGACCAGGATGGTGTCCCCTTCGACCTTGACGGGGTAAGTCGGGACCCGAAGGTCCGAATCCACCAGGCATTCTCCGGTCTTTAGGTCGAAGTCAAAGCCGTGCCAGGGACAGATGACGACCTCCCCGTCCAGGGTCCCGTCCTCGAGCGGGCCGCCCTCGTGGGGGCAGACCGCGCCGGATGCGTAGAACTGCCCTCCCACATTGAAGACGGCGATCTCCAACCCATTCACCTGAATGAGCTTTCCCGTTCCCGGCTCGATCTCATCCGCGGTTG
>JACOUJ010000212.1 GCA_016177865.1 Candidatus Rokuibacteriota bacterium | reverse complement strand
CCCAGGCCTTACGTCGACGGCGGATACTACTGCAAGGCCCGCGAGAACCGCCCGCTGATCGGGCCGCTGCCGGTCGAAGGGGCGCATCTTGTCGGCGGCCTGTCGGGCTACGGAGTGATGGCCGCCTGCGCGGCGGGGGAGCTCGTGGCCGCCCATATCACGGGCGCGCCACTGCCCCGGTACGCCCCGGCCTTTACCCTGTCACGCTACGCCGATCCGAGCTATCAGAAGCTCCTAGAGAACTGGGGCGATTCGGGCCAGCTCTGAGCCGGTCACCACCAGGGTCCCATGCGGGGCCGGGAGACGCGCGATGGAAGAGGCCAGGATCAACGGGGTGCGGATCTACTACGAGCTTCACGGGCAAGGCGAACCGCTGGTCTGTCTGCACGGTTTGCAGGGAGACAGCAGCCACTTCCGCGGCTTAGTGCCGGCGTTCAGCCGGACGTACCGTACGCTCATCGTCGACCAGCGCGGGTCAGGCCTGAGCGACAAGCCGGCAATGGACTACACGACGGCCCTCCTGGCGGATGATGCGGCCACCTTGATGGACGCGGTGGACTTTGACTCTGCCCACGTCTTCGGGGTCTCCATGGGCGGCATGATTGCCCAGGAGCTGGCGCTGCGCCATCCGCAGAAGGTCCGCAGCCTGATCCCGGCATAGTTGGCCGCGCCGACCCCGGGATCGAACAGGTTGTTGGGAAACAGCCAGCCGGGAAACGCGTAGGGGAAGAGATCAAAGCTATAGATTTCCAGCATCTCCAGGGCCTCCGGTGACGGCGAATCGGGACGATACTGCACAACCACACGCGCGAACGCAAGGCAAATCTTCGGCGAATGCCGAACCCACTGGAGAGCCATTGACAGCGGGAGCGACGCGGAATTAGGATGCTTGGCGCGACAGCGGAATCGGCTTCAACCGTCCGGAGACTGACTACGAGGAGGGCGCGGGATGATCGTTCGCAAGCAGCCCAATGGCGAGATGATTCTCATCGGGCAGACCGACCACTCGCGGCTGGTCGGCCAGTTGGCGGCCCACTGGGGGAACGCCGAGCTCGCGACGCCAGAGCCCTATGATTCGGTCGTCCGCGCGGCGGTCTTCCATGATTACGGCTGGCTCCGGTACGAGACGAGCCCGATCCTGAACCCGGAGACCGGCGAGACGCCGGAGTTCCGCCAGGTCCCGCTCACCCCGGCCCAGCTCGAGGCGTACCAGTGGAGCCTCGACTGGCTGGCGAGCATCGATCGCTACTCCGGCCTGATCATCAGCATGCATCGCACTGGGCTCTGGAGGGGCCGTTATCAAACGATTCAACATCCCAGCGGCTACAACATCAGGACCCTCACCCCGGAGGTCGAGGATTTCATCGCCAAAAACGAGGCCTGGCAGGAGCGCGAGAAGCGCTCATGGGACGCGAAGCAGCTCTGGACCAACTACCGGCTCATGCAGGTGTGGGATCTCCTGGGCCTCTATTTCTGCTGCCAGGAGCCGTATGAGGACTACGTCGAGCCGGTGCCCGTGAGTTACCACGGCGGCGCGACGGACGGCGTTCGCCTCACGTTGGATCCGGTTCACTCGCGAACGGTCGCCGTCGACCCGTATCCCTTCGACGTCCGCCCCTGCCGTGTCCAGATCAGCTTCAGGCGGCTGCCGAAAACATTGTACCCCGACCTCGAGACCTTCCGTCGAGAGTACTTCCGGGCGGAGACCGATCTCATGAAGTTCGAGCTGGTCTAAGGAGGAGCGCGGCATGGCAAAGCCTAACGCATCAGAGGTTCGGGATCTCAAGGAGGCCCTGATTCAGGGGGCCCGGTTCCTTCAGGAAACCGGGGTGCTTTCTCACTCTTTTCACGGCAACATGAGCGTGAGAATCCCGGGCACCGATCATCTCGTCATGACCGGATGATCGAATTCGCCCAGGAGCGGGCCCAGCGGTTCGCACAGCGGGGGACGATTCGCGCCGAGTCGGCGACCGGCGCGGAGAGCAGTGATTGGTCCCGGAAGGCCGAATCCGCCCACCAGGCGGGCGGCGGCGCTTAACTCAGAGGAGGGTGCGCCATGAAAGTCAACACCGGCACGCGACCCCACAGATCCATGTCCTCGCCCGCCATCGTCGTCGGTGCGCTGGGCGCCGCCCTCGCGGCGGCTTTGCTCATCTCGTCTCCCGCCGCAACACAGACGGGGCCGCCGATCAAGATCGGCGTGATCCACGACCTCACCGGCGCCCTCTCGCAGATGGGGTCGGAGCTGAACGAGGGGATCAGGCTTCACGTGAGCGAGATCGGCGGTCAGGTGGCGGGGCGAAAGATCGAGTTGCTCTTCGAGGACTCGGAAAGCAAGGTGGACCCCGGGATCACGAAGGTGCGAAAGCTCGTGGAGCGGGACCGGGTCCATCTCGTCATCGGGCCGGTCAACAGCGCCCTGGCCTACGCGCTCCGTGACTACATGGATACCAACAAGGTTCCCATCATCGTCACCCAGGCCAGCGCCACGGACCTCACGCAGGCGAAGGCCAGTCCCTACCTCTTCCGCACCAGCTTCGGGAGCGAGCAGCTCAACATGCCCGCAGCCTGGTACGCGTACTCGAAGCTCGGCTACAAGCGGGCGATCGTCGTGGCGCTGGACATGGTTGGCGGGCGGGAGCAGTCGGGTGGCTTCATCAAGACCTTCCGCCAGCTCGGGGGCACGGTGGTCAGCGAGGTGTACGCCCCGCTGAACACGGCCGACTGGGCGCCCTATCTTACGCGCGTGAAGGCCGATCTGGACAAGGCCGACTTCGTCGCCGCCATCGTCTGGGGCCCGGACGCGATGCGCTTCGTCCGCGGCTACACGGACTACGGGATGAAGGGCACGAAGCCGATCCTGGCCCACGGCTCCGCGGTGGACGAGGGTTTCCTTCCCTCCGAGGGAGCCGCCGCGCTCGGCATCCTGAACTACCTCTTCTACACGCCGACCCAAGACACGCCGGAGAACCGCCGGTTCCGCGACCTCACGCGGAGGGAGCTCGGCAAGGAGCCCACGAACTGGGATGCGATGGGATATACCACCGCCAAGGTCGTGACGGAGGCGCTCAGGAAGGTGCAGGGGCAGGTGGAGGACGTGCCGCGCTTCCTCGCCGCGCTCAGGGGCACCGAGATCGTGGCCCCTCAGGGAAAGTTTCGATTCGATGAGAAGCAGAACGCGGTGATCGACCTCCATATCCGCCGGGTGGAGAATGTCGGCGGCAAGCCGGTCAATGCGTTCGTCGACCAGATCCCGAACGTCGGCCAGTTCTGGACGCCGCCCCGGTAGAGGTGGAGGCGAAGGCGCGCAGGCTCACGGCGTCTATTAGGGTAACCGCTCTACATCGCATCAGGATCCTCCCTGCGTTCGAGCTGCGTGCGACGCTGCGGGTCGTGAAGACGGCAGTCTCCCCGGGACTGCCAGAGCCGATCACGGCGCCAACCGCCTCACCGAAGCGCCTCGACCCCAACCGCGGAGTCTTCGGTGGTCATGTGGCAGGAATCGTGCCCATTGGAGTTACAGATCCAGGCGCACTTTCGGTCGACGCGGCCCTGGGACGCAAGTCCCGCTGACGGATCTCGAACCTCAATGGAGGAGGCCATGACGCAGTATCGATACGAGAAGCAGACACGGCGCGACTTCCTAAAACGCTCCCTGACGATGCCTGCGGCGCTCCTGG
>JACOUJ010000211.1 GCA_016177865.1 Candidatus Rokuibacteriota bacterium | reverse complement strand
TGGGGGCGCTTGCTTCCCGACCACCGCCAGCACGCTGGAGGATCTCCGGGCCCAGGCAGAGGCGCGTGCCAGCGAAGCCCGCCAAGACCTGCCAGGGTCTCCGGGGTAGCGGGTCCTCCATGATCTCAAGACCGCCAAGGCTGACGAGCTGGCGATCGCGCTGGTCGTTAGGCCGTCAAGGGAGTATGGTCCAGGCCGGTCCACCCGCTTCGGCGTGCATTCTAAATGGGTACGTGGCTGCGGTCTCTGTCACGGTTGTTCTGATGTATGGCGCAAGGGAGGATGATATGCCCGAAGGCCGCTGGTCCTCTAACGACGCTCCAGCTCTCTCGGATCACATCATCGTTGTGCGCCGCGGCACGATGCAGGTATTTCTGACTCTCACAGAAAATTTCAAAGAGAGCGTGGTGTTGGATCGACGAATCGGGGAGCGGCGGACTGAGCGTCGGCCCGTCGCGCGCGAGCGTCGGGTAGCGGAACGCCGCGGCCCCCCGGCAAGCACGTGGGTTAACCATGGGTTTCTCCTCGCGTTTCAGGCTGGTCCGGCGCAAAGTCTCGATCCGAGCGACACCGAAGGCCAGGTCTCCTAAATATATCGGACCCGACGAAGGGCAAGGGCAGTGGGAACGAGGTCCGACGGAGGGTGGCGCGGAGGACCTGCCGGAGCGGTGGAGCGCCCAGCGGAAGACCGCGCTGGTCCTGCGTCTCCTCCGGGGCGAGCCGCTGGATGCCGTCTCGCGCGAGAGCCAGGTCCCGGCGCATGAGCTCGAGAGCTGGAAGCGTTCCTGGAGGCTGGCGGCCGCGGGCTGAGGAGTCGAAGCGATCCCGAGGAACCCGAGCTGACCCTGGCCCGGGCCAAGGTCGGGGAGCTGACGATGGGGCTCGAGCTGGCCGAGTACCTGATCGAAAAAAGGGGGCTCATGGACGAGTGGAAGAGGCGCAGGGCACGAAGGCCCAGGTCAGCCCGGACACGGGGCGGCAGTATCCGCTGACGCCGCTTCTACACCGAGCAGGAGGGCGACTGCGGGACCCCCGCCGAGGCCCGAGCCGAGGGGTGGGGGGCCGCAGCGTGAGGATTCAACCGATCCGCCCCGGTGCCGAGGGCCGTAGAAGCTCCAGAGGGTGGCATGCGCCATCGATCGATCCGGCCTCTTTCCGCGGCCGCTCGACGTCATGGCACTCGTGAGCTTCAAGTCGTGACACTTGGCCCGCCATAGCCAACCGGCCCCTAATACGTGAAGATCCTGATCGTAGACGAGGACCCGGTGGTGGCCGCCCTCATCGCCGAGTCCGTTCGGATGCAAGGTCATGAGAGTTTGGTTGCCCATGATGCCCAGAGGGCGTTGCAACTCGTCGAATCGGCATCACCGGACGCTGTTTTTCTCGATCTGGAGATATCAGCACCGAACGGTGTCGAGGTCCTCAAGCGGATCCGGCAGAGCCGTCAGACTTTGCCGGTGATCGTGTTTTTCGGAGAAGCCAGCCGCGAGACGGTTGCCGAAGCGCGGCGTCTTGGTATCACAGACGTTGTGGAAAAGCCAATTGCGCTCGCACGCCTGGGCGAGGCTCTCGCTCAGCTTAAGAAACGCTAGGCTGAGCGGTCGACTTGTTCTGTCACAGGGTGATGCCCGGGCGTGCTCGCTGCAGCTTCGTGAAGGAGCGGCTCAGACGATGCGCGGCAGGCCCCTCGGCGACGATCGCCGGGACCTGTGGAACGGAGCTGGCCGTAACGGTGAGCGCAGGCCCTCGCGGGGTGCGCAAAGTGACGGGCGTTGTCATGCCGCGAGCAGGGACGAGACGGCCTCTGGGGCGCGAGAGGGCGTGTCGGTGAGGGTCGTCGCGTCGCCGGATGTCGATCGCGGGGGAGCCCTCGCACATCGGCCCGGCGGAGTGGACGACGACCGGCAGGCGGCTACGGGCTGAGCGTGGCCAGCTGCGCGCGCACCCGCCCCAGGTCGGCCTGGCCGGCCCAGCCCGCCGATCCGCGGGTCTGACGGGGTACCGGGTCTGGAAGGACGACATCGACTACTTCGCGGTCCTGCCGCATGGTGGCGTGCGGGGGTGAAGAGCTGTTGTCATGCGGGGAGCACCCAGGAACACCGCGAATGCGTTTTGAGCAAGCGTCTCGGCGGGCTTGACCCGGCCAACGCGCTTAGCGCGGAATCAGGACCCGATTGCCCCCTTCTTCTCTCGCGCGCCTCATTAAAACACTGGCCTGACGCAACACGTCTCTCCCGGTTGTCGCAGTCCGCGGATAGCACGCGCCTCCCCCACTCACCGTCAGGCGCCACTCCTTTCCCGCAAAGCGCAATTGACCACGCCTCACATCTTCTGTCACGCGGCTGAAGATCTGCGGCAAGGTCGGAGTTTCTGCGTCGATCAAGAGCATGCCGATCGAGGAAGGACGGAATGTCGTCACAACATCCGTCGCGCGGAGCCGGCGAGCCGCCAACTCGGCGACATTCTTGACCAAGTCACCGCCGTTGTCAGTAGGCCCCGCATCGAGCCCGATAAAAAGAAGCGAGACGCAATATTGGAGCCTAGCCGCTTTGTGGGTCTCTAGTTCGAATACCAACATGAAGACATCTTGCTCCACGACCTTCTGTCCGTCGAGATTTCGACCATCACGCGCCCATTCCCCTTGATCGCTCATCGACCGTACACCGATCCTGTGGCTAGCGCGGCTCCCGGAGTCGTCAGGTGCTGTAAGAGGTAGAGCTCGCTGACCCGAGCCAGGTGGACTAGCCAAGACCGGGCACGAGAGCCGACCTCACCAACCAGTGCAGTGCCCCGTAAGTTCGGAACCCCCTGCGGACGCAGCGGATAGCACTTGAAGGTCCACCGGAAGGGGGAGCTGTTCGGCAGGTCATAGCGGGCTCGCACGGCGCCCCCCGTGCCAGTCTGTCCCGCTCTACACAGGTGGTGCAGCACTTGGCCGTCGCTGGGTGTCAGTCGGATGGTCATCTCGGGCCCCGACCATCGAGGCTGGACCTTTTTTGATCTCTTCCCTGTTCACATGCCCCCTCCAGGATCCGTCATCGGAGGGGGACAGCGGATTCATGGGACAGGGGCCTACGCCATGTGACCCACTGGGACCGAATTCTGAAAAAGTTTCTCCACGATAAGACATCTAGGTTCAGTCTCTCACGCCGATACGCTTGAGACAGCTCCCCTCACCAGGCCACTTCGCGTGGCACCCCACGCGACCGCGTGCAGCTTTCTGGGATGCAGAGCGAACAGGCTCCTCCACGCCCAGCGCGCTCGGAGTTGAAGCGCCTCATAGCGACCTCAACGGCGAGGCGTTTCTAGCTCGGTTACATTCGGCGTGCCAATGTGTGGTGGACCCACTGTCAAGGGTCACCCAATTCTCCCCACTCGGGGTCATCGAAATGTCCCCACCCTCCAGGTGTTTAGGTGGTGGCCTCGACCGATTTGAGGAGGCCGGGCCTTGAGCTTGTCCTTCAGCCGGTATGAGTTGCCCCGGATGTTGAGCGTGATCGCGTGATGGAGGATCCGGTCCAGGATGGCCGTGGCGATGATTCGGTCGCCGAAGACGTCCCCCCAGCTGCCGAAGTTTTGGTTGCTCGTGATCATCGGCCCCCGCTCATAGCGGCGGCTGACGACCTGGAAGAGGAGGTCGGCGGTGCGGGCGTCGTAGGATGAGGTAACCGAGTTCGTCCAAGACGGGGAGCCCGCGCTGGCTGTATAGGTGAGGCGTCGGGCGAGGCCGCGGGCGGAGTCCTGGCTCCCGAGGTCGAGCAGGAGCTGGGCGGCGGTGGTAAAGAGAACGTGATGCCCCGCCGGGACCCCCTGGTGGGCGATGTTCTGAGCGATCAGCGTCTTGCCGAGCCCCTGGGCAGCGACCAGGACGAGGTTGCGGCCGGCGGCGAGGAACTCGAGGTGGAGGGCGGCCTCGGCGGCGGCCCGGTCGATACGTTTGGGCCAGGCCCAGTCGAAGGCGTCCATCGGGGTGAAGCGGCCGAGGCGACTGCGGAGGAGACGTCGCTCGCGAGCCAGACGCGTTCCCCAAACGGCTCGGCCGACTCGAATGAGGCCACGACCCGGCTGCCGCGCAAGGCCCAGC
>JACOUJ010000144.1 GCA_016177865.1 Candidatus Rokuibacteriota bacterium | reverse complement strand
GTGCGACGTCTTGACCGTCTCCCTCAAGGGGATCGAAGGGAACCAGACGCTGTACCAGATCTGGCCCGCCGGCAGCCGCGGCTTGCCCTGAGGACGAACTCGATCCGCTCCTCGTCTTAGGCACCCGATGTCAGAGCTACTCCCCGAGGCGGAAGGCATCCGATCGCCCGATGACCGACGGGCCGAGGCCGCGAACTGGCACCGGCTGGCCGCCCAGGATCTCGAGGCGGGCCGCTACCGGACCGCCCGAGAGAAGTTCGGCACGGCCCTGGAGACCTGGCGCCAACTCGGCGACCAGGCGGGGGAGGCCGCCACCTGGCACGGGATCGCCTCGCTCGACCTCGAGGAAGGCGATTACCGGGCCGCCCGGAGCCACTTCGTCAACGCCCTGGAGATCTGGCGTCAGCTCGGCGACCGCGCAGGTGAGGCCGCCGCGTTCTTCCAGCTCGGCGGCCTCGCAGCCCGACAGGGCCGGCTCGCCGAAGGGGCGAGGCTCGTGGTGGTGTGCTGCCTGATCGAGCAGGGGATCGGTCACCCCGACACCGAGCAGGACTACCGGCAGCTCCGCGAGATCATCGCTGAGCTTGGGCTGAGGCCGGAGCAGTACCTGGTGCTGCTCCGCGAGGTGGCGGAGGGTTATGAGCGCGACGGCGGGACCGCACTGATCGAAGCGGCCTTCACGGGGCTGTAAGGCGGAAGGCCCCGACCCCATGCACCTACACCGATCCCCCTGACACTCCCGTCCACGTTCACGCGGGGATGCGGAAGGTCAAGGTAAGGCGGCATCGGTGACGGCCTTGACACCCCTGGTGAGCCCGACTATTGTGGTGTGAGCGAAGGGGGGCATCGCTGCCGTCACCCACGACCGGCGTCCGGGGGAGGCAAGCCCCGGGGGAACGCGGGAGGCCCCCATGCCGCAGCCGAACCGTGTCGCCTCGCATCTTCCAGCACGAGAGGGAAGCCTCCTCACCCGACGCGCCTTCGTGGGAGGGCTCCCGCCCGCGCTGGTGGCCGCTCACGTCCTGGTTCGCAACCTGGCGTGGGCTCAAGCGCCCGCCGGCAGCCAGCTGATTCTCCATCGAGCCGCGCCCCTCGTGGCGGAGATGCCGCTCAAGGGCCTGACCAGCTGGATCACCCCCAACGATCTCTTCTTTATCTTGACGATCATGGCCAATCCGCTTCCCACGATCGATCCGGGTGCTTGGCGCCTCAGCGTCGAAGGGCAGGTGGACCGGCCCCTGACGCTCAGCTACGAGCAGTTGCGGGCGCTACCCGCTCGAAGGGTCGTATCGGTGCTGGAGTGCGCAGGCAACTCGCGAAACTCCGCGAGCCCGCCCCTGCCGAAGTCGTTTCTGGGGAACGGGTACGTCGGCAACGCCGAGTGGAGGGGCGCCCCGCTCCAGTTCGTGCTCGAGCAGGCGGGCATCAAGGCCTCGGCGCGTGAGGTCGTGCTCGAGGGAACCGATCGGGGCAAGGCGCCCTTCGCCCCAGCGGAGGCCAACTTCGCGAAGAGCCTGCCGCTTGAGAAGGCCCTCCATCCCGATACCCTGCTGGTCTATGAGATGAATGGCGCGCCCCTTCCGCGCGAGCACGGCGGTCCCGTCCGAGCTCTCGTGCCGGGCTGGTACGGGACATACAACGTCAAATGGCTCGCGCGCATCGAGGTGCTGGACCGGTCCTTCGACGGTGCCTTCATGACGCGGAACTGGCGGGTGCGCCGGCGGCATGACGGCCACCTCCGCGAGGAGGCGGTGAGCCAGGTCGCTGTCAAATCCCTGATCGTCAGCCCGCAATCGGGTCAGAAGCTGGCCGCGGGGGCACACCGGATCACCGGCGCCGCATGGTCTGGGGGGAAGGACATCACGTCGGTCCAGGTCAGCACCGACGGCGGGAAGTCATGGCAGTTCGCCCGCCTCCTCGAGCCCCACGCGACGTACGCCTGGCGCCTCTGGGAATTCCCTTGGCAGGCGACTGCGCCGGGAGAGCACACGCTCATGGCCCGCGCGACCGACACCAGCGGAGCAGCCCAGCCGTTCGCCTATGACCTCGACCTGAACGGGTTCGCCGTGAATCAGGTCCAGCCGGTAAGGGTCGAGGTGGGCTAAACCCCCGAACTCAACCTAACCCCAGTCGACAACGAGCCCCGGGGTCACGCTGGGAGTAGCTGACCTTCGCGGTCTCCCCTCAAGGGTGGGTTGGCCCAGTGATGAGGCTCCCTGGCGTCGCGACGGTCCTCTTTCTCGTGAGCCTGGTGTGCTCCGCCCATGCTGGGGGAAGCCGCATCTTCTACCGATCGAGCACCTGGCTCGAGACCTCCCCGGCCGTCCAGCGCTCGTCCTTGGCGGAGGTTCTCACCGCGTGGCGGGCAACGGCTGACGAGGTCCTCGAAAGGGCAGTGGTGGGGGAGCCGCTCACCGTGCGCGAGCGGGAGGCCCTCCGCCTCACGGACTGTGTGGCGGGCAACGCCTCCCCGGACTTTGAGACGATCCAGGCGCGGATCACCGCCTACGCGCTGGCCCACCCCAACAAAGTCTTCTCCTCGATCGCCGACTTCGTTGCGAGCGCCCTTGGACCGCTCTGCCCGCGCCGATGATGGCGAAGGCGAGCCTGCGACTCCCGACACGATTCTAGGCTGGGCGCATCCTCCCTGGCGAGGACCGAGTTGTGGCGGCGGGTCGGTCGGGCTGGGCTCGCTTGACAGCCACCGCCCGCTCCCCTAGAGTGCTATCGCGTTCCGGGGAGGAGGTTACTGGCTTGAGCACCTGGCCGAACCCACACACCGCTCGCCAGAGAAGACCGGGATTTCACTGGGTGTTTCTCGGCGGCATGTGGGGGACCCTGGCCCTAGGACTCCTGACCGCGTCGCCACCGATAGCGGCCCAGGAGATCCTCTCCGTCCAGGTGCTGGACCTGACCGTGCTGGAGGTTCAGATCGTCGTCTCGGGGGCTCACGGCGAGGATCAGGTCCAGTGCCTCCTCCGCGACAGCGCATCGGGCCTCACCCGGGTCGGCAGCACAGAGGCGGTTTCGAAGGGGCTCGCCTCTGGTCGTCTCACGCTGCTTTCGCTCGTCCTCCCCCTCCTCAACCCCCATGAGACTGAGTTTGCCGTCGCGCTCGTGCGGGCCAACACGGTCCTGCGCCGGACCGAGTGGCGGCCGCTCCTGCGCGGGCCACAACCCGCGACCGCTCCGCTAGACCCGCGACCTGCGCCCCCACCATCACGCCCCGGAGGTTAGGCCGATGGGCCGAGTCCGTCCGGCGGTGGCTTGCGACGGAAAACAAGGCAGCCGTCGCCATGCGGGACAGAGAAAGTGGCAGCGGGTGGCGAGGGGGAGGTCCTGTCGGGGAACGCGCGACTCTGGTGAGCCGTGGAGGATTCGAACCTCCGACTCCCTGCTTAAAAGGGGCCCCGACCCAGACCAGGATGACCTAACCCCGCGTCATGACGAGCCTGAGGGGTAGGCGATGGTGCCCCTGGGTGCCCCTGAGTTGGGGTGGAGTGGCAGCAGCGTGGTAGCAGCCTCGTTGCTACCACCGTGCTACCAGCCAGACAGGGAGTCGGATCCCGCCCCCTGCTTCGTTAACGAGGTCGCCATCGGGCCCAGCGACGATGACGCCCACCCCCACGTCGAGGTCATCCACGTCGCTCGCCCCGCCACCTCCCGTCGAATTCCCGGTGCACAATGACCTGCGAGGCACTCGTGGGAGGCATTCTGGCTGGTTGCCTCTTCAGCCGAGCAGCATCTCCTTGATCCGCTCCACGATGAGCACGTCCTCCGCGTCCCGGACCGGGTCTTCGTCGATCGCACCGGCGGCGCGCAACACCTCGACCTCCTCGTCGGCGCAGACGTGCCCGAGGGCGCCGACCCGGCGGATGTTCTCGAGGTACCCGCGAATCTCATGCGGCTCGAACATGCGCTTGATCTCCGCCACGAACTTCGGCGGCTCGGCGGCGCACTCCGGATGCTGGTCAGAGGCCCGAACGAAGTTGACGAGTTTCTCGCCGATCAGGCAGCCCAGGGCCTTCTTGGTGCCGAACTCCTCCTTGATCCCGCGCGCGCCCTCGCACTGCTCAATCCAGATCTTGTGGAGCTCGATCATGGGCGCATCTTTCGCGAGAGGATGCGGGAAATCATCTCGGCCCACTCCGGCACGACCTGCTCCACGAATTCCCGGGGGAAGCCGCGGTGGCCTCCCGACGCGGTTCTTCGTGCGCGCTTCTTGACCCGGTCGCCACCCCTGTACCAGACCTCGACGGCGTTGCCCGCCGCCTCGGCCGGAAAGTCGGGGGCCCACTCCAGGACCCCGCCCCCCTTGCCGTGCTCCACGCGATAGAGGCCAAGCACCACGCCCTTGCAGATCTCGAGCGCCTGGGGCTCGAGACCGAGCGCGGTCCGCCGCTTCATGTCCTCGACGAACGGTTCCACGGCCTCCTCGAGGATCGCCCATGCCGCCTCGGTCGGCTCCACGTAGCCCCCCTCATGTCGGCCCGCTCGCCCGTTGAGGTCATCGAGGTGCGGCGCCCGCACCGCGTCCTCGACCTCGTTCGCGATCTCCTCGAACGTGACCTCACCGAGGACGGACCGTGCGGTCCGCTCAGCCTCGTCGGCGAGATCGGGGTGAGCCGCGAGAAGCCGGCGCAACACCTCCGCGGCCTCGTCAGGTTTCAGATGGTCCAGGACCGCCCCTTCCCGCTTGGATCGTGCCGCCCGACGCTTCGGGTTTCGCGACGGCATCGTCATCCCGGGTAGACGTTCCACGCCTCGACGAGCCGCCACCGCTTCCCAACTCGGCCGACCACTCCGGAGATAGACCAGCCCACCTGGCAGCGGCGGCTGATCTCCAATGGAACCTCAACTGGACCCACCTCTCGCCCGTCGAGCATCCCCTCGAGCCAGACCTTGCCGGGTTCGACCCGCGTAAGCGTGAAGTGATCCTCGATCTCAGTCCTTCTCGTCGCCCCGCTCCTGATACTCGGCGAACTCGTGTAGGAGGGATGTCAGTGCGTCGGCCTTCGGCAGATCACGGGCGGCTTCGCGGCCGCGTTCCGCGGCCTCCTCCGCGTCTTCCCCCTTCGCGTATCCCTTCTCGGCCAAGCATTTGGCCAGCTTCCTCGTAACCGTTCCCGCCGCGCGGAGGGTCTCCTTGCCGGCGATCACCTTCCGGACCATGAAGTAGCCAAGGAATTCGCCCACGTTGGGGAGGATGTGCTCCGGACCGAAGATCTCGCAGAACTCACGACGCTCCGTCCCCTTCGCGTTGTGGAGGCGGTCGAAGAGCGCCGCGTCCCCCTTGCTGAGGGACTGGTAGGCGTAACCGTTCAGGCTGTGCTCGAGCAATTCGATGATGTACTGGTAATTGGTGAACGTCTTCGGCGCGAGGCGCTGGCGCTGGTCGGAGACGAACTGCGCCAGGACCTCCGCGATGGTGGGCTTCGCAATCCGTGCCGTGTCGCTCATAGTTGGGACCCCCTGATCGCCCCGCGGGTACACTCCTCGAACGTGCCGCTGCCGGGCGTAACCGACATAAGCGCCCTTCTCGGCCGGAGCCGGGCTCGCCCCGGGCAGCGAGTGCCCGGTCGGCCAGCGGGGTCCTGCCCCTCCCGGCGTCAGCATGGCCCCCAGGAGCATGGCCCGATGCTACAGCGCGGATAAAGAGCCGGTCAAGGGGAACGCTGACAATAGGTGGGCACCGGCTGCGAGGGGGGGGATTGGCCCCTCGGGGGCCGCACGAACCGCGCGGCCGCGCCGCCGCGGCGGCAGCCTGCAGCGTAGAGCGCTGCAGTCCAGCAGGGGAGCGGTCAGGCGTGGATGTCGGAGAAGACGTCAGCGGCGCGAGCTGTCAGGGGCCGGGGCTGGAGGCCCTCGGTCGGAAGCCTGAGGGGCGCGAGCATCCGACGGATGGCCCCGGGGGTCCTCGCTGGTCGCGATCAGGCGCATGCGGCCGCCACAGCGGGGACAGGCGAGGACGTCGAGGTCGAACGCGCGCCGCATCAGGTCGGCCCACGCCCAAGAGCGGGGCTCCCCGGTGGGGGGCGGGAGCGAACCGCCGGCCGCGCTCTGGCTGAGCGCAGGGTCTACGGCGAGGGGACGGGTCGGGTCCGCACCTTCAGAGGCGACGGCGTGGCCGCGCCAGCGGGTATGACTCGGACCGATCCTCAGAAGCCTTCTCTCAGTTGCTGGCTTTCGCCGTCCTGAGGTTGATAAGCGGTCAAACTCCGTCGGTTTGCTCAAGAGGAAGGTCGCCGACAGTTTCTCCTTGAGAAGTACGATCTGACGCGGAGTTACGAGCCAGTCCGGGCGTTTTTACCACTACACTGGGGGATCGCTAGACGAGCTGAGCCAGGGGCGGTGGCCGGAGCCCGAGCGCCTGAAAGGCGACGTGCGCCACACCGGTGAGCTCGGTCCGCAGCAGGTAGCGCCACCCGCCGTGCCCGCTCGGCGATCACGCATCGTTTCTCACGTCGAAGCCGCCGATGCGACCTCGCGGCCCGAAGCCAAGGGGGGCAGGAGGCTGTCGAAGCGGCGGAACGCGGGGAGATCCCCATCGGCGTCCATGCCCGGGACCAGGCCCCGCGACCGCCCTCTCGTGAAGGCCCCGGGGGGCTGTACGAGGCGAGTTCCTGTGGTCATGCACGCCGAACTGGATATTGGCGCAAGAACGATTTAAGATGACTTCGTCCCCTGGTACCATGGCTTCAGGACAGGGAACAAGGGGGGAATCCATGAGACGACAAGAGCTTCTTGATCGGATTTCCATCGATCCTCGCGTCTGCTTCGGGAAACCCTGTATTCGAGGAACCCGTATTGGGGTCTCCCTCATCCTCGACAACCTTGCAGCGGGTGTCAGCGAAAAAGACCTGCTCGAGGAGTATCCCCAACTGACGCCGGACGACATCAGGGCCGCCATCGCCTATGGGGCTGAAATGGCCCGGGAGCGCTTCGTGGAGATCCCGCTCGAGCAGCGCGGATGAGGCTCAAACTGGATGAGAACCTCGGTCGGGCGATCGCCTAGATCTTTCGCGAAGCCGGGCATGAAGTCGCCACGGTCCAGGACCAAGGGTTCGGAGGGATCCACGATGAGGCGCTGTACGAGCGATGCCGGCAAGAAAGACGGTGCCTGGTCAGTCTCGACCTCGACTTCAGCAACGTCCTTCGGTTTCCGCCCGACCCGACCGCCGGCCTCGCGGTGTTGAGGCCGGCAGGGCGGCCAACGCTCGCCGCGCTGAACGCGCTTGCCCATCGGCTGGTCCAGGCCCTTTCCATCGAGTCGATCACCGGCCGCCTGTGGATCGTCGAGCCGGACCGGATTCGGATTCACGAATCCTCTGGCGAGAAAGCGTGACCGTGGCCCTCATCCACTGCCCGTTGACTCCGACAAGCCCCTCCAGGTCAGGGTCGCGATGACCAGTCCGCAAGGTGTGAAAAAATCACGCAAGGGCGAGCTGGCCGGGGGTGAGGACATGAAGCGGGCCCACGAGCTCAAGGCGCGCGGGATCGAGAAGATCCTCATTCTCGACCGCGGGAACGTCGAGCTCGGCGTGCCGAGGGGCTGGTCGGTGGAGCCTGTTCCAGAAGGGTTCATGCGGCTCAAGGACCCCACGGACTCATGCCTCTTAGAGGTCTCGTACTTGCGGCTCCCACCCCTCCTCCCGAGTGCGCCGCCCCTGGAAGAGCGACTGCGGCTCCTCCTCGAGGACCACCCCGAGGTGCCAGGCCACACGCCGAAGAGCCTGCCGGGTGAGCTTGGGAATCTCGTGGTGAGCCGTGGAGGATTCGAACCTCCGACTCCCTGCTTAAAGGAAGCCCCCGAATCGGACCAGGATGACCTAACCCCGCGTCATGACGAGCCCCAGGGGTAGGCGATGGTGCCCCTGGGTGCCCCTGAGTTGGGGTGGAGTGGTAGCAGCGTGGTAGCAGACTTTTGCTCCCACTGTGCTACCAGGCAGACAGGGAGTCGGGTCCCGGTCCCCTGCCTCGTTAACGAGGTCGCCATCCGGCCCAGCGACGATTACGCCCACCCCCATGTCGAGGTCATCCACGTCAATCGCCCCGCTCCGTGTGGACCCCCGCGTTCCGGCCCTCAAGCCACGAAGAGTCAGCCGGACCTTCCGGAACGCCGGTTACATCCTGGACCACGTCGAAGGCAGCCACTACTACTTCACCTACCCGACAGACCGCTCTGTCCACTTCTCGGTGCCCGACCACTCCCGGGACATAAAACGCTCGACCCTGGCCAAGATCCTCAAGCAGGCCAGGATCAGCCTCGACGAGTTCCTTCGCCACGATCCCTAGCATTCCCCCGGAAATCCCGGCCTCGCTAAGCCAACAGGGCGAGACCTTTGTCTTGCCCGCTGACCTCTCCGTACCGCAGGATCTATTCTGGATATCTGGATAGAGGTGGACCCGACCGAGGAGGAAAGCGGAGCCGCTTAACTCGTTCGAATGCCGATGCCGGGATTCGATCCCGTGTTTGAACCGCGATCGAGTTTTCGCCAAAGATTATAGCGAGTTCCAAGACGCCTGACCATCAAAACAGGCACGGGACTAAAACCTGGAGGCAGCCAAACGATCCATGCCAGGGTAACGAGCGCTTCTCGAGGGGGGCGCGCGTTCCTCGGGCACACGCGGATCGACGCCACTACTGTGGACTTGCATTCATCAATATCAAAACACCTCTCCTCTATTCACTCGTACCTCAAAGTGATGAGCCTCCTTGGCTGCCCGGAGGTCGACGGCCAAGTAGCACCGGCACAGAGTATCGGGCTGCTCATGGCCGAGTAACCCTTTGATGTGTCCGAATGTGCTCTCGCGTTCAGAGGGAGTTGACGTTGTCGTTGAAAAGATGATAAAGATATACCCAATGCCGAGCCTGAACGCTCCTCTCTACCGTCTTGTTGCCGCCAACATCGAAGCTCGGATTGCGGCCGGGAGGTACCCGCCCGGCACCGCACTCCCGCCCGAACCGTCTCTCGAGAAGGAATTCAACGTCAGTCGGATTACCATCCGGCAGGCCCTTGGCCTCCTTAAGCGACGGGGCCTTCTCTATTCGCGCTCCGGCGTCGGGACCCTCGTCCGCCCACCCGGCCCGAATCCCCATGCAGTCCGGATCACGGGATCGCTGACGGATCTCATCGCCTACGGGGCCGAGACCGAGTATTCGGCCGTTGATCGAACCCTCACGCTCCCGCCTCGGGAGGTCGCCGAAGCTCTGGGGCTACCCCGGACCACTCCCGTGGTCCGGTTTCGCGGGATACGCAGCCGTCCGGAGGCGCCGCAATTCGCCTTCGAGGAGGTCTATACCCCCGAACCGCTCGGCCGAACGCTCGACAACACCAAGCTCAGCGGGCGGACACTCTTCAGCGTGCTCGAAGAAGTCAACGGCGTTCAGATCGTCGAAGCCCAGCAGGTCATCGCAGCGGTCCCCGCCCCCAAGGCGGTGAGCGAGCACCTCGGCGTCCGGCCGCGCAGCCCGGTGCTTCGCGTCACACGGAGTTATAAGGCCGCGGATGGCCGCACGGTCGAGGTTGCGGTGTCTCACTACGACCCGTCGAAGTTCCAGTACACGATGACTCTCTATCGAGAGTGACCGCCCATGCCGGGAACGCTCCTCTATCTGAGTCGATCGGAGATCGAGGCCCTCGACTTGCCAATGTCCGAGATCATCGAGGCCGTGAACCTGGCGTTCCACGAAAAAGCCCTTGGTCGGGTCGAGATGCCTCCCAAGCACTGGTTGGAGCCGACGCCCCGGCGGTTTTTCAGCGCCATGTCAAGCGTGGCGAAGGCCATCGGGAGGGCGGCCTGTAAGTGGCAGAGCGGTTCCTCGGACAACCTTGAGCGCGGGTTGCCCTACCTGACGGGCCTTCTGATTCTGAACGATCTTGAGACCGGTCTTCCGATCGCGGTGATGGACTCGACCTGGCTTACGGCGCAGCGCACAGCGGCTGCGAGCGCGGTCGCCGCTCGGTATCTTGCCGTCCCCGATCCCAGGATTCTCGCCGTCCTGGGATGCGGAGTCCAGGGGCGCACGAACCTCGCGGCGCTCAAGAGCGTGTTCCCGCAGCTTGATCGGGTTCAGGCGTTCGATATCGTACCGGAGAGGTTGGAGCAGTATGCGAGGGAGATGGAAGGGCGCCATGGCGTCCCGGTTCACCGCGCTCTGAACGCACGCGAGGCGATCGACGGCGCCGACATCGTCGTCACCGCCGGTCCCATCGAACCAGCGGCCATCCGAACCATCGGGCCTGGGTGGCTCAAGCGCGGGGCGCTCGGCATCGCGCTCGACTACGACTGCTACTGGCAGGCCGCGGCGTTTCAGGCGGCCGACGGGTTCTATACCGACGATGTGGCGCAACTGCACCACCTCGAGGAATACGGGTATTTCCGGGGGGCGCCACCCGTCACCGCGGAGGTCGGGGAGGTCGTGGCCGGCCTGAAGCCTGGACGGACGCGGCACGATCAGGTCCTCATCGCCGTGAGCATGGGTGTCGCGGCGGAGGACGTCCTGACCGCCCACCGCCTGTATCAGGCGGCCCTGAGACAAGGGCGGGGTATCGAGCTCCCCCTGTAGGGGAGGGAGTGGGGCCTATGCGCCAGATCGTTCCGTGTGTCGAAACCCACACCTGTGG
>JACOUJ010000143.1 GCA_016177865.1 Candidatus Rokuibacteriota bacterium | reverse complement strand
CGGCCACGGCCGGAAGAGGTTCGTATTCCACCTCGATCAGCTCGGCGGCATCCCGCGCGAGGGCCGTGGTCTCGGCGACGACCGCGGCGACCGGCACTCCCACGGCATGGACGACCCCGTCGACAAGAAACGGAAGCGGTGGCGGCTTCATCCCGGGGAGCAGCCGCAGGTAGGGGATCTGGCGGAGCGGCCCCAAATCCTTTGCCGTGAACACACCGATGACGCCCGGCGCCCGCCGCGCGCCTTCGACGTGGAGGGACCTCACGCGGGCGTGAGCGTGGGGGCTTCGGAGAAAGACGAGCTGCGCGAGGCCCGGGAGCTTCAGATCGTCGATGTAGCTCCCCCGGCCGGTGATGAGTTTGGGGTCTTCCGTTCGCTTGAGCGGTCGCCCGATATACGTACTGGAATCTGCCACCGATCTCCCTCCGGGGTCGAGTTGCCCCCGCCGTTCTATACTATGGCGCTCGATCCCTGTCAAGGCGCGGGAGGACGACCCGCAGTGAACCCCAGCCCAGGGGGACCGTAACGCCCAGGGTTGCGACGGTTAAGAGCGCAGATGGCCAGGGGATCGCGGCCAGATGATCGGGGCTGCAAGAGATCAGGTGCTCCCAGACTCCAAAGGTGAGCCCGGCGGCCGCCACGAGGGCCATGAGGGCGGCCCCCCAACGGTGGCCCCTCCAGATGCCGAAGAGAGCCAGGGGGCCAACGATGAGAAAGGGAACGGCCGTCGTCGCGACAAAAGGTGGAAGGCCTCGGCGGAGATGATCGAGGAGGTGAAACGCCACCCCCACCTCGAAGACCACGCCCAGCCAGAGGAGACCCCTCACGCTTGCCCCTTGCCTGACCCCTTGCTACTATGAGCCATCAGGATGAGATCGGGTAAAGTCGTTCGCATGAGTTCCAAGGGAGGGGCCACCGAGCCAGTCAGTGGCCTCGTGGAAGTCCACCGAGCGCAGGACCAAGCCGAGGCGCTGGTCATCAAGGGGCTCCTCGAGGCTCACGGGATTGCCTGCGCCCTCCGGACCCACATCGTCCAGTCGGTCCACCCGTTCACGGTGGCCGATCTGGGCGCCGTTCAGATCCTCGTCACCCTCCGAGACCAAGCCGAAGCCGCCCGCCTCCTTGCTTCCTGCCGCCAGTCTCCGTAAGAACTCGATTCCGGCGTTCCTTACGGCGGAGGGATTGCGAGGAGACGGCACGCGCTGGCGGTGGTGACCTCGGCAACCTCCTCCAGGGTGAGTCCCAGAAGGTCCGCCACTCGGCGGGCCGTATGCGTAAGATAGGCCGGCTCGTTCCGCTGGCCACGATGGGGTTGAGGAGGAAGATAGGGGCAGTCCGTTTCCAGGACAAGACGATCCTGAGGGACGGCCCTGACGACTTCGGGTAGCTTCCGGGCATTGGGGTATGTGACCGGGCCCGCGATCGAGATGAGGAAGCCGAGCTCGAGGCACGCCTTCGCAAATTCCGCGTCGCCTGAAAAGCAGTGCATGATCCCGCCAAGCTCCCGAGCTCCCTCCTCCTGGAGGATCACCAGGACTTCGGCGTGGGCCTCCCGGCAATGAATCAGGATCGGCTTTCCTAGCTCGCGGGCAAGGCGGATCTGGCGGCGGAAGGCACGGACCTGCTCGTCGCGCGGAGAGAGATTCCGGAAAAAATCGAGCCCCATCTCGCCCAGGGCGACGACCTTTGGCGAGGCGGCGAGCTGCCGGAAAGCGATCCACGTCGCGTCGGTCCCTTTTGACGCCTCGTGGGGATGGAGCCCCACGGCGGCAAAACAATCCGCCTCCGCCTCCGCCAGGGCAACGGCAGACCGAGAGGTTTCCACGTCAATACCGATCGTGAGAAATCGTCGGACCCCTGCCCCGCGAGCGCGTTCCAGGACCAGAGGGCGGTCAGCATCGAACTCTTCGAAGTGGAGATGCGCATGGGTATCGAAGAGGACCATTTCACCCCGTGACCGCAAAGCGCGTGCGACCGATAAGCTGGCCGTGGGCCGTCAGGATTTCCACCGACCACTGCCCCACCGGATTTGGACCCAGATCGGGTCTCCGAGAGTACGTGCGGTACCCCTGCGCCCTGCCACCCTGAATTGGTGAGAGCCTGGCCGTCGCCACCACCACCCCGTCCTTCCGCCAGATGTGGGAGATCGGCTCCTGGAGTCCCGGAGGCGCGTAGATCGCTGTGAAGCAGACCACTCCGTTCCAAGCACGGAGCTCCTCAACCGAGATCGCCGACCTCGGCTCCACCGGTTCAAGGGCGCTCACGTTCCGGGCGAGCGTCCCACGGGCGAGATGAAGCGGGGTCGGGGGGATCCAGGCTCGGATTTCAGAGATGCCCCAAAACGCAAAGAGCCCTCCCGCCACCGCCAGGATTGGCGGCAACATTCCTCGGAGAGCTCGCCCCGCCGGGAAATCGCGCCCCATCGGGAGGCCTCGCCCCCCCGGGAGGATCCGATAAACGGCCGGGGTGAGCGTCATAAACGCGAGTCCGCCGGCGAGGGGCGAGCCCCACCCGCTCCGGAGCCCGACAAGCGGGAGTGCCACATTGAGCGAGGCGAAGAACGAGAAGGCGAAAAGAAGATGCCCGGCCAGAGGCCACCGGAGGATTATGGCCTGATACCACGGGTCGAATGTGGTGAGGATCGCGGCAGCGACGAGGAGCAGGAAGAAGACCCCGTTCCCGGAGAGAAATGTGGTGCTCGCGTAGTAGAACGGGAGAAGGACGATCAGCACATCCTGATAAAGCCCCTGAACCGACCAGTCGATGGCCAAGCGGAGCCACGGGCGCCCTTCAAGGCGTGGCCGAAGCTGGACGAAGGCCACCGCGGCGAGCCAGCAAAGGAGGAGCGAACCTAGCAGCCACGGGAAATACTCCGGGCCCCGACGGAAGAGGACGAGCGTGATCACGCCCCCGACCAAGGAGAGAACGGACATTCCCCATCGCGCGAGCCGGTGCAGCCCGTGATGGCGGGCCATGAAGGTGCTCCAGCGATCGCCCAATGCGGCGGGGGACCTGGCTGAGGACGGAGGATCAGTCATGATGGGGCGCGCATCAAAAAGCGTTCGCGGCAAAAAAGAGAGCCCCGACGGCGTCTGCGGCTCAGGAAGGAGGCCGCCCCACAGGTGATGTGCAGGACCGTCGGGGCCGGTGGTGCCTGGGTCCCCCCAGGCAGCCACCCGTACTGCTCTTGGGTGCGCTGACCTAGGAGGTCACCACCTCACAGATCACCGGTAAGTCACTCATGGCTGGACCACCTCCTTTCTCGGCGCACCCATCACGCGGGCCCAAGTCCCCGCTCACCTCACAACCGACCGCCGCGGCCGGCCCGAGGCTCGGCCCGTCGCGACCGGCGGGATTGCCGATCAAGGACACGAGAGGGGCTGTGTCACCCCCGGCCGATTTGCCTCATCCTAAACCGATCCCCGGAGCGTGTCCAGTTTTTTACGTCGTGTTTTCTAGCCCATCCCCGAGACCCGATCCGGGCGGATTCGATACATCACCCGGCGCTCGCCGGGCCGGCGCCAGGGGTATGGGTCGCGGCCAATGTATTTTTTCGACAGGGCATCAATATGGGTTTCCGCCTCTGGCCCTTCCGTCACGCCCGCCACCTGGCCGAGCACCCCGAGGTAGCGGTAGGCGTTGTCCGGATCCATAATCGCCAGGGCCACCTTGTTGTTTCGTCGCATGTTGCGGTCTTTCACCCGCCCGACGGCCGAGTTCATACGGATATGCGTCCCGTCGAAGTCGCACCAGACCGGCGTGACCTGCGGCCTGCCGTCGGGCATGACGGTGGCCAGGTGGGCAAAAGCCTTTTTCTGGAACAGATCGTGGTAGTTCTCGGGTATCGCTGCCATGGCCCATCTCCCCTTTGATCCTGTCAGTGAGGCTTCTGGATCTCTTCCATCACGGCAAAGGCATGACGAACAGACTTGGCGGCGATCGTACCGGTCATCAACAGAGCGATGTCCAGGGTCTCGGCAATCTCGCCAAGGTTCGCGCCCGCGTCGAGGACCTCCTCGACCCGGTGCTCGATTCAGTCGAAGCAATTCTGAGAAACCGCGACGGCCAGCGCGGTGAGGAACTTCTGTTTTCTCGGTAACGCCCCATCAGCGAAGACCTCGCGCCCCAGCTCCCGAAAGCCGGTGTATACCTTCATCGGGCTTTCGTAGATCTTGGCATTCAGCCGCTTGCGCTCCCGATTCTTCTCCTCGAGCATGACCCCCTCCTTCTCAGGTTCCTCAAGATTTGTTGCGCTCTTCCACGCAGAGCGCGCACTGACAGATCTCCCGAAGTCGGACGCCGGGATACCGGGTCTCGTGGCCGCTCTGCCAGCCGATCCGAACTCCTGCTTCGATCCGCTTGATCTCCGTCGGCCAAGTCTCCCCTTCGGGGAGCGGATCGGGAAGCGATCCCGCGCACTGATCGCACGGGCAATGCTTCCTCAAGAAAACAAACGGATAGATGGAGCCGTGGTCGTCCGCCCAGTTCACCCCGAGCGCATACCGTCCGACCAGATGAATTTCCTTAATCTCGTTTGGGTTGGCGCCCAAAAGGTGGAGTTTAATCTTCTCGGCCATTGAGACTCCAGTGTAGCAGAGAAGCTGAGGCGCCGACCATCAGCCGTCTCCGCGACATCATGAGAGCAAGCGGTCCGGCTTCGCCTGAACGGCGCGATCCCCCCCCCGGAGCACCAGCGTAAATTCCCCTCTGACCCCGTGGGTCCCGTAGTGCG
>JACOUJ010000142.1 GCA_016177865.1 Candidatus Rokuibacteriota bacterium | reverse complement strand
ATCGACGCCGCCCAGATAATACGGTTTGAAGGCGATCTTGCCTTCCTCCTGCAAGCCGGGAATCCAGCCGGCGCCGACGAACCATGATGCGACTCGAGGCCAGAGCATCCGCGCGTTCCCCCAGGGCCTCCTCAAGCAGATCGTTGACGCTGGCCGGGCGTCGCTCCGGTCGGTGCTGGAGAATAGACGAGAAGGTCTTGGACAATCCGAGCGGTCATCCGAATTAGGCACACGGATGCTAGCCGAGGCGGTTCGGGCGTGTCAGGTACCGGCGAATCAGGAGGACGCCCCAGGCGGTCGCCGCGACGGCAGTGAGCCCTGTAGTGGGGAGGGCAAGGACCCAATTGAAACCCAAGAGGAAGGTGCCGAGGGGGGCCACGGTCCAGGCGAGGGCGCCTGTGACCCTCCAGAGGAACGACCCGCCGCCGGCCCGGTGGACAAGCCCCCACTGGGTCACCCCGCTTGCGGCTCCGTCCAGGAGAACGTCAAGCGCACTTCCCGTGCGATCCCCGATCGAGGCCTGATGGAGTTCGTCAAGGCAGGCCGTCGCGAGCGAGAGGAAGAGGGTGCCCCGGACGATCCAGCGACCCTGCCAGGACGTCCCTTGTCGAAGCGCCCGGTCCCAGAGGACGGTGAGGATGGCGTACTCGAACACGTGGCCCCCCTTCCTCATGATCCAGTTGAGCGCTTCAATTGTGGAGGGTGTGGTCCAGGGGAGAATGGCGCGGAGGAGCGTTCCGGTCGCCTCACCGCTCATCGCAGAGGACGAGAAGAAGGCAATCAGTCCGGTCCACAGGAGGGGTGGAAGCCAGAGGGCCGGAGGGGCGCGGCGGGTCCCCGGCAACAGTTGCGAAGCGGGCCGCAAGGGACAAGCCTCCTTAGCGTGAATCGAGATGCACTTTCTTATAGCATGTGCGCGGGTCCGCGTCTATCTCAGCCCGGAACATTGACAGTCCTGGCGGCTTCCTCCTATGATGGCGCCATGGACGGGGTCGCGAGGCTCCTCGATCATGTACTGAGCCAGGAGCCGATGGTCACCGCCGTCCGTCGTTTCCCTGCCTCCCCGAGCTTCGAATCCACACCTACGACGGAGACACCCCCCAGGATGCTCGGCGCGCGATCCGAGTCCGGGCCACCCTCGTCCTGACCAACCCGGACATGCTACACTCCGGAATCCTTCCCCATCACACCCAGTGGCTCGGACTCTTCCAGAACCTGAGGTATGTCGTTATTGATGAGCTCCACGCCTATCGGGGGGTCTTCGGAAGCCACTTGGCCAATCTCCTGACGCGGCTCAAGCGACTCTGCCGCTTTCATGGCTCCTCCCCCCAGTTCATCTGCGCCTCCGCCACCATTGCCAATCCCGAGGAACTGGCCACGCGCCTGACCGGAGGACCGGTCGAAGAAATTTCCGAGAATGGCGCGCCGGCCGGAGAGAAGGTCTTCGTCTGCGTCAACCCGCCGGTTGTGAACCCGGAGCTGGGGATCCGGAAGCCTTATCTCGGGGAGGCTGTGCGATTCGCCAGCCGGGCGGTGGCGGAAAAGATCCCCACGATCGTCTTCACAGTAAGTCGCTTGGCCCAGGAAGTTCTGCTCTCTGAGCTCAGGGCCCGGGTCGCCCAGAAGCCCGGGGAGACGGATCTCATCCGCGGATATCGGGGGGGATACCTTCCTGGGAGACGTCGCGAGGTGGAAGCGGGACTGAGGGAGGGAGCAATCCTCGGCGTTGTGGCGACCAACGCCCTCGAGTTAGGGGTGGATATCGGCCAGCTTGACCTGGCGATCCTCGCGGGGTACCCCGGCACCATCGCCTCCCTCTGGCAGCAAGCGGGTCGTGCGGGGCGGAGGCACGGGCTCTCCCTCGCCATTCTGGTCGCCTCCTCGACCCCCCTGAACCAGTTTATGGTGGAACACCCCGATTATCTTTTTGGGGCCTCCCCGGAGCACGCCCTGATCAATCCGGAGAACCCCTACATCCTGACCAGCCACTTGAAGTGCGCGGCGTTCGAACTGCCGTTTACGCTTGCTGAGCGATTTGGAGCCCAGGACGTGACCCCCTACCTCAAGCTTCTGGAGGAAGAGGGACTCCTCCGTGAGACTGGCGGCCGATACCACTGGACCTCAGAGACGTATCCGGCGGACCATATCAGTCTTCGGAGCGTCACCTCGGACAACTTCATCGTCCTGGACGTGGCTGCGCGGGATGCCAGGGAGCGAAAGTCGCGCAGGGTGATCGCGGAGGTGGACTGGGGGAGCGCCTTTTCAATGATCTACCCGAAGGCCATCTATCTTCTGGAAGGGGAGCAGTACGAGGTCCAGGAACTGCGATTTCGGGAGGATGAAGAGAAGGTGGCCTACGTGAAAAAAGTCACCGTCGATTACTTCACCGACGCGATTAGCGCCAAGGGTGTCTGGATCCTGGAGACGTTCGAAAGCGCCAAGGAACCCAGCATGGTGGCCGAGCAGGGGGAACTCTTGGTTGCGGAGAAGACAGTCGGGTTCAAAAAGATCAAGTTCCAGACCATGGAAAACGTTGGCTCGGGTGAAGTTGAACTTCCCCAGCAGGAGATGCAAACGCAGGGGTTGTGGCTCACGGTCGATCCGACGCTTCTCGACCGGCTGTGTCCCAGCCGGGACGACGCCGTGGATGGCCTCCGGGGGTTGACCTACCTCCTGCATCATCTGGCGCCGCTCCTTCTTCTGTGCGACGTCCGCGACCTCGGAGCATGGCTCGGCGACCGGACTCCAGCGGTCGATGGGGGGGTGGTTCTGACGACCCAGGGAGCTCGTGCCCGACTCTTGCGGGCCCCGCACTTTGAGCCGACCCTGTATCTCTACGACAATTACCCGGGCGGGATGGGTCTCACCGAGCGCCTGTTCCAGCTTCGGGTGGAACTTCTCGGGAGGGCCCGCGCCGTCCTCTCGGCCTGTCTCTGCCTAAGAGGGTGCCCCTCCTGCGTCGGCCCCGCGAATGAACTCGGTCGAAGGGCCAAGGGGGTGGCCCAATCCATCTTGGAACGCTTGACCACGTGAGTCACCAGCTGGAGCGACTCAGATCGGTTTTGAGGCGGCTCGACTCCCGGAGCGCCTCTAATCGGTCTGGACCGTCCCCAACGGTCCGCCCCCGGAGTCAGGGTTTTGAGGGTGAAGTGGTTGAGACGGGCGAGGGGTCTTGCCTTTTTTTAAGGCGCCGCTACCCGCTCGGCCATCGCCAGGGGAGAATCGGGCTCGGCCTTGCCGCTGGCGCGTCCTCGCTTCCCCTCGTCGCGGGTCCCGGCTTCACGCCGGGGGCTGCCATCTACCTGGATACGGAGACCACTGGGCTCGCAGGTGGAACCGGGACCTACCCCTTCCTCATCGGAGTGGGGCGGTTTACGGGGGAGGCGTTCGAGGTCGAGCAGTTTTTCATGAGGGATTTCCATGAAGAGCCCGCCCTCCTGGAAATGTTAGCCCGCCGCCTCCCTGAAGCCTCTGGTCTCGTCACCTATAACGGCCGGGGCTTCGATCTGCCGCTGCTCGAAACCCGCTTCGTCCTCGCCCGGCGCCCCTGGCCCGGCCAGGCGCTGCCCCATCTGGATCTTCTTCCCTTGGCCCGTCGCCTTTGGCGGGGTCTGGTCCCGGATTTCCGTCTCGGGAGCCTCGAGGCCGTGCTGCTCGGCCACGAACGCGATGACGATGTCCCCGGGGCCATGATCCCGCAACTCTACTTTCGCTACCTCCGGGAACAGGATCTTTCGGTGCTCGAGGGGGTCTTCGAGCATAACGCTCAGGACCTCCTCTCGCTGGCCGTGCTGATGGGTCGGCTCGCGACCCTCGTTGGTCAAGGGAAAGTCGAGCATCCAGAAGAGTGGGTGGGACTCGGCCGGTTTTGGGAGGGGCGGGATTGGGATCGGAGCGCAGCCTGCTACCGTGAGGCCTTGGCAAGATCCCTCTCGCCGAATCAAGCTCTGGAGGTCCGGCAGCGGCTCGGGCGCCTCCTCAGGCGTCTCGGGCGATGGGAGGAGGCCCGAGAGGTCTGGAGCGCGTGGGCGGCTCAGGAGATTCCATCACTGGAACCTATGGAGGAACTGGCCAAGTATTTGGAGCACCGGGCCCGCGACCTTGAGGCGGCCCGCCAGATCGTGGTCCGTGCCCTGGCCCTGGCGGAGTCGAATGATGGCTCGACGCTCCCATCTCTCCACCACCGCCTTCATCGCCTGGAGTGTCGCCTAGCGGGTCACCGGTGGTATTAAGTCTGCTCCTGCCTGGCCACCCCTCATGGCATGCAAATACCTCTGTTTTATCATCATTCGTGATGACTTCCGACTTCCTCCTTGTCTTTTCCTCGTGACCTGATGTAGTATTAGCACTCGCTTGACACGAGTGCTAATATAAGTGGCGCAGGGTAAGTCTGACCTCTGGTCAAAACGTCGAATTCTCATCATTCAGGGGAGGGGATCTCATGGCGAAGATTCGTCCGTTGCACGATCGCGTCTTGGTCAAGCGGATTGAGGAGGAAGAGACCCGTCGGGGCGGCATCATTATCCCGGATACGGCGAAGGAGAAGCCACAGGAGGGGAAAGTCATCGCGGTAGGGGGAGGAAAGATTTTGGAGAACGGCCAGAAGGTGGCCCTCGACGTCAAGGTGGGCGACCGGATTCTCTTTGGGAAGTATTCCGGATCGGAAGTCAAGATCGAGGACGAGGAGTATTTGATTCTTCGCGAGGATGACATCCTCGGGGTCATCGCGTAAGCATCTGTATCCCATTCACAGAGGAGGAGGATCGGAATGCCAAAGCAACTCCTATTCAATACTGAGGCCCGTGCGGCCCTGCTGCGCGGCGTGAACGTCATGGCGGAGGCGGTGAAGGCCACTCTGGGGCCGAAGGGCCGGAACGTCGTGCTGGACAAGAAGTTTGGCAGCCCCACGATCACCAAGGACGGCGTCACCGTCGCCAAGGAGATTGAGCTGAAGGACGCCTTCGAGGATATGGGGGCCCAGATGATCAAGGAGGTGGCCTCCAAGACCTCGGACGTCGCGGGGGACGGGACGACGACCGCCACGGTGCTCGCCCAGGCCATCTTCCGGGAGGGCCTGAAGAATGTCACCGCCGGCGCCAACCCCATGGGGCTCAAGCGCGGGATCGAGAAGGCTGTTGACGCGGTGGTTGAGGAGCTGAAGAAGGCATCCAAGTCCACCAAGGACAAGAAGGAGATCGCGCAAGTCGCGACCATCGCCTCGGCGATCAGGTCGCCGATGGTCCGGTCGTTGTTGGCGGCGATCGTCGCCACCTGGGCGATCTCCTTCCTATCCTTAGTCGCCTTGGACATTTTCTTCAGCTCGGCGACTACCTGTTCCACGGCGTGCTCGATGCCGCGCTTGAGGCCCATCGGGTTGGCCCCGGCGGTGACGTTCTTGAGCCCCTCGCGAAAGATCGCCTGGGCGAGTACGGTCGCCGTCGTGGTCCCGTCCCCCGCGACATCCGAGGTCTTGGAGGCCACCTCCTTGATCATCTGGGCCCCCATGTCCTCGTACGGATCCTTCAGCTCGACCTCCTTGGCGACGGCGACGCCGTCCTTGGTGATCGTGGGGCTACCGAACTTCTTGCTGATGACGACATTCCGGCCCTTAGGGCCCAGCGTGGCCTTGACGGCCTGCGACATGATGTTGACCCCGCGCAAGAGTGCGGCGCGGGCTTCCTCGGCGAATAGGAGCTGCTTGGGCATGGCGACGTTCCTCCTGAGTGTGCACGAATGGTTGACCGCGGCTGAGCCGCGAGTTTCACGAGCCGAGAATGCCGAGCACGTCCTCCTCCTTCATGATGAGGTACTCCTCACCATCCAGCTTCACCTCGCTGCCGGAGTACTTGCCGAACAGGATCCGGTCCCCCGCCTTGACGTCGAGGGGGAGCTTCTTCCCGTCGTCGGTCACCTTGCCGGTGCCGACGGCGATGACCTTGCCCTCCTGGGGCTTCTCCTTGGCGGTGTCGGGGATGACGATGCTGCCGTGCTTGACATCCCCCTCCTCGAGACGCTTGACCAGGATGCGGTCGTGGAGCGGACGCAGCGTCGTCTTCGTTGCCTGAGCCATCATGGTTGCCTGAGCCATCATGCGGGGCCTCCCTCTTCCGAGTAGTGTGTGTGGTGGGGGGCGGACTGGGCCGCCCCCCACCAAAGACCTGTCGCCTTCAGACGGCTTACCGCGCGGCGATCTTGTGGAAGGTCGAGTTGGACACCTCAGAAGTCTGAACCTGAGGAGTTCCCTCAACCACTTTCGCCAGGGCCTTCAGCACGTCCGGATAGGCTCCGCGCTGATACGCCTCCGCCTGCTCTTTCTGATCCCACAGACTGATGCCGACGGCTTCCTTTCCGTCGGAGGGGACGAACGTGATCTCGTCCTTGAAGCCTTGCTGCTTCCGAAGGAGGGGAATGATTTCCCTCTCGACCGTCAGGGTGAACTCCGGTACGCTATTTGGCTTGAGCTGCATGCGAACCGTACGAGCAAACATGGTGGACCCCCTTTGGTGGCTAAGAGTGGGAGTTCAGAT
>JACOUJ010000141.1 GCA_016177865.1 Candidatus Rokuibacteriota bacterium | reverse complement strand
GCTCGTCGATTGGAAGACCGGCGCCGGCAAGGACGACGCAGAGACGGCCTTCCAGCTCGGCTGCTATGCCCTCTACGCCCAGACCATCTGGGGGCTTCCTCCAGAGCGGCTGGCCACGGTGGCGGTCAATCTGAGAGAACCCAACGTGACTCGCCACCCCGTCGATCAGGCATCCCTCGATGCGGTCCTCGACCGCCTCCGCCTCTCCATCCGTGCCATGCGGGCGTGGCTCCGAGACCCCGAGGCCAACCTGGCCGTCATGGAAGATTTCGAAAAAACCGAAGAGCTGCGCATTTGTCGGTGGTGTAATTTTCGCGCGGTCTGCCGCCCCGAACTTTAGTCGCTGGTGGGGCCGCCAGCGCGAACCCGCGCCAGGAGCGCCAACCCCACGAGGAAGAAGACCCCGATCGCGAGAATCCCCGCCCGCTGGTTCCCGCCAGCCGCGTGGGAGATTCCGCCAAAGACGAGCGGCCCCATGATGGCCGCGCTCTTTCCACAGAGCGTGTAGAAGCCGAAGAGCTCCGCCTCCATCCCTTTCGGGATGAGGGTCGCCATGAACGTGCGACTGGCCGCCTGGACCGCGCCGAGCCCGGTCCCCGCCGCCACGGCCAGGACATAGAACTGCCCCTGCGTCTGGACGAAGTAGGCGGCCACCACCACCGCGCTCCACTGACAGAGGGTGACCATCACCACACGCTTGGGCCCCAGCCGGTCCGTGGGCCAGGACCAGGCCAGGGCGCCAAGGAGAGCTGAAATCTGAACCACGATGTAGAGGACGATCAGGCGGTCCAGGGGGAAGGCAAGCGTCTGGGCGGCGAAGATGGCTGAGAAGGCTGCGACCGTGTTGACCCCGTCTTCGTACACGAAGTAGGCGCCGAGGAATCGTCTGAGGTCCCGGAGCCGGAGAATCTTCCGGATCGCGGCTACGACCTCCGCTCCTCCTTCTTTGGCAGCCCTCAGGACCGACATGCGGCCGCGCGGGGCCGCGGGCAGGACGAAGAAGGCGGGTAGCGAAAAGATTGCAAAGAGCGCCGCCGTGCTGAGGAAGGCGGCGTCAAGGGCCTGCGCCCTGACGAAGGGGAGAGCCACGACGAGCGCGACGATGGAGCCCACATAGCCCAGGGCAAAGCCCCAGCCCGAGACGCGCCCCTGCATCTGGCGAGGGGCAATCTCAGGGAGGTAGGCATTGTAGTAGACCAGGGCCCCCTCGAATCCCACATTCCCCACGACGGCGAGCAGAAATCCCCACACCACCATCCCCGGCTCGACCGTGGCCATGAGCGCGGTCGCGACCACGGAGAGCGCCGTGAACCCGATGAAGAGCCGACGGCGGACGCCGGCTCGGTCGGCAATGCCGCCGAGGAAGGGCGAGGTAAGCGCGACCGTCGCCATGGAGACCGAGATGACCCGCCCCCACCACAGGTCCCCGGCCCCGCGCTCATTGCCCACGACCCCCATGGCGTAATAGGCCGCATAAATCGTCGCAAGGATGACGGCCGCAAAAGACGAGTTGGCGAAGTCGTAGAAGGCCCAGGCCACGACCACGCGGACGTTCATCGGCGAGGAGCCCGTCAGCAACGCCGTCCCTCACCACCCGTAGCCGTGCGCAAGCCTGGCCAAGGCGTGATCGAGCACTGGCGCCACAGCGCCAGCGAGAGCGGCGACGTAGAGCGCCGTGACCACCGCGGCGAAGACGTCCATCGTGTAGTGCGCCCTGAGAACCAGCACCGTGACCGCCTCGATGACGGCAATGGTGACGCCAATGAGCATGAGCCACGGGACTCCTGAGCCAGCCAGCTCGATCGCGCCATACACCGCGATCGCCGTATGGCCTGAGAAGAAGAGATCGGTCGAAGTGCCGTAGGTCACGAGCAAAGATGGAAACCCGGGGTGCCGCCAGATCATTCCCTCGGGTGGGGGCAGCGCGCACAACCCCTGGCAGATTTGGCGAAGGGCGTAGACCATGAGGAGGCCGAGAAACGGCCGGATGCTTGGTCCGAAGATGGCCGACGCGAGGAGGAAGATCCCCACGAGATCGATGAGCGCCGAAGTCCCGATCAGGATCCCGTTGGCCCATCGAGGGCGGTCTTGGAGGAACCTATTGAGATGCGCCGAGAGCAGATGAAGGCCGTCTCCGATCCTGCCAACGGGAAAGGACCTCTTCGCGATCAGCGATTGGGTCCAAAACCACCCGGCGAGCCCCACCATCACCAGCACCGCCCGCGCTCCCCACAGGGGGAAAGGAGGGAGCCGCGATTCTCCGGGTGACTCGCGCTCACCTGCCACGCCGCTCGCGACGACGCCTGCCAGGAAAAACCCGGCAGCGCCCGCGATGATCAGCAAAACGGCAAGAAATGTTGCGCGACGCCGCATAATCCCTCCTGCTGAGTCGGCCCACACTGACCGCCGCCCAAACGAGCCCTCGAGGCCGGCGCCCATCATCACTCCTCTCTTGTCGGGTCCGCAAGCACGGATTCGGGCACCAGATGAGCCAGCGCCGTGAGCTCGTCCCTGAGCGCCCGTCGCCGGGTCAGGAGACGGAGGCGAAAGTCTCGGGCCACGAGAAATTGCAGGAATCCACGCACCTCACGCCGGAAACGGCTCAGCCGCTCCTGCCAGGTGAGCGCGAAGAAACCTGTGGGAAGGAGGGACACCAGGAAGGTGCCCAGTCCCCACCCCCCGCCGAGCCACCACGCCGTCCATCCCTCCACGATCCAGCACAACGGATACAGCACGACGCCGGCGGCAATCTTGTCGGTCGCCTCTTCCTCAGGCGTGCGATGTAACCAGCGCACGACCGCCGCGGTCAGCCGGTACGGGATCGCATGGTTCGCAATTCCCCACAAGGCTAATGGGAGCCCCAGCAGGAGCGACAGCCCCTCACGGAACGCATAGCGAGTCACGACGCCCACCGGGTAGGACGGAGAAGGCTCTCGTCCGGTCAGACCGGCGAGCTCCAGATCCTTCGCATACCGCTCCACCTCACGCCGAAAGCGTTCAAGCCGTTCGGGTTCCCGTGGCGTCAGATATCGATAGGCTCGCATGACCCGCTGCATCCACTCCGCTCGTTCGGCTAACTCGGCGCGGGTCTCGGACGATTCCACCTGCCAGATCCCTTCGACCACATGGACCAGGTCGAGTGTCTGACGATCTTCGGCCTCCACGATGAGTTGGCGAAGCGCCCCCACCAGACGATCCGTGAGCTGGCGGACCGCTTTCCCCGGGTCGGTCTGAT
>JACOUJ010000102.1 GCA_016177865.1 Candidatus Rokuibacteriota bacterium | reverse complement strand
TCCCACGAGCTCGCCGCGCCAGCAGTTGGTCGCCACAACGGGATCAGCAGCATGCAAGGTCACCCGCTCCGGACGAAGCGAGACGAGGACCTCGCCGTTGGTTGCCGCATCGTGAGGGATCGGACCCTCGATCGTGAGTCCGCCCTCAGCCAGGATCTGATTGTTGGCCACGCGGCCACGGAGAAAATTGCTGGCTCCTAGGAAATCCGCTACGAAGGGACCAGCTGGGCGCTCGTACAGCTCGCGTGCTGTGCCGGTCTGGAGTACCCGCCCTCGATACATGACCGAGATCTGGTCCGAGATCACCATCGCCTCGACCTGGTCATGGGTCACGTAGACGGAGGTGGTGCGGAGGGCCCGCTGCAGCTCCCTGAGCTCGAGGCGCATGGACTCGCGGAGCTTGGCATCGAGGTTGCTAAGAGGCTCATCGAAGAGGAGAACGCCAGGGCGCAAGGCCAGGCTGCGCGCCAAGGCTACGCGTTGCTGCTGCCCGCCACTGATCTCCGAAGGATATCGCGACTCAAACCCTGCCAACTGAGTGAGCGCGAGAACCTCAGCCACGCGGGCCTCCACCTCGGTCCGTGACCGCTTCTGTTGGCGGAGACCGAACGCGATATTCTCGTAGACCGTCAAGTGCGGCCACAGCGCATAGGACTGAAAGACCATACCGAGTCCCCGCCGCTCGGGCGGCACGAAGATGCCTCGCTCAGGGGCGGCCATGATCTTGCCGCCGATGACGACCTCGCCGCCGTCTGGCTGCTCCAGGCCTGCGATGCAGCGCAGTGTGGTCGTCTTCCCACAGCCGCTCGGGCCGAGCAGCGTGTGGATGTTCCCCTCCGCAACCTCGAGGCTCACGCCGTCCACGGCCGTCACGGCGCCGAACCGCTTCTGTAGATTCACCAGGCGCACGACCGGCATCGCGCTACACCACGCTCACTGAACTGCGGGAGAGCCGCTGAAACGCGAACAGCACCGCGAGGACGATGGTGGCCTGGATCAACCCCAGCGCTGCCGCCTTCACGTAGAGCCCTTCCGTCCAGATATCGAAGAGGGCCACCGAGATGACCTCGCGCCCGCTGGAATAGAGGAAGATTGAAGCCGAGAGCTCGCGGAAGAAGAAGGCGAAGAGGGTGACCCAGGCCGCCGCGAGGCCCGGCCGCAGGAGCGGCAGCAGAATGCGACTCCACCGTCTGAATGCCGAGATGCCAAGGACGCGCCCGGCCTCCTCCAGCTCGGGATGGATCTGAAGGAGTACCGACGAGACGGCGCGCACGCCGTACGGCATATAGCGCGTCACGTAGGCGATGCCCAGGATCAGTAGGCTTCCGTAAATCGCCATGGGCACATAGACGTACGTCCAGAGCAGGCCCACGCCCATGACCAGGCCGGGGATGGCAACGGGGGCTGTGGAGAGATAATCGAGAACGCGAGCCAGCGGGTGCGGCACGCGGTGTACGATATACGCGATGAGCGCCACGAAGAGGACGCAGACCGTGGCGCCGATCCCTGAGACCAGGAAGGTGTTCTGGATGGCCCGGATGGTCATGGGGTACTTAAAGAGCACCCAGTGGAAATTCTCGAGGCTGATCTGGGCCAGCTCGATCTTTCCTGTCCAGACCCGCGAGAGTCCCATTATCACCAGCGCCGCGTAGGGGAGCAGTGAAGAGACCGCGATGGTCAGCCAACAGTAAGCCTCCACCCACGGCCGCCAGCGGCCGAGGGCGATGCGGGCGGCTCGGTGTCCCTTCCCGGAGACGGTGATGAACTGGCGTCGCCCCAGCACGCGTCGCTGAAGAAAGACCAGGGTCACGACCAGGAGCAGGAGCATGGCCGAGAGCGCGGAGGCCATGTTGTAGTTGGCGGGGAACACCGCCGTCAGCTCAAACATGCGTGAGGTGGTGAGATAGATATTGCTAGGCGGTCCCAGCACGCTGGGGACTCCGAAGTTCTCGGCGCAGAGGACGAAGGCTAGGAGGAAGGCTGAGAGGATGCTCGGGAGCACCAGGGGGAGCGTGATTTTGAGCGCGGCACGGCCGGGGCCCAGGCCGACCACGCGGGCGGCTTCCTCGAGGGCCGGGTCCATGTTCTTGAGCGCCCCGGTGCAGAAGAGAAAGACCACGGGGCTATGGAAGAGACCCAGCACCCAGATGATTCCACCATAGGAATAGATGTTGAAGGGCGGCGCCGTCAGCCCGAAGAGGCCCATGAGATAGACGTTCAGGATGCCCCGTTCGGGAGAGGCCAGAAGGACCCAGGCCAGGGCCCCCAGAAAAGGGGTAAGCAGGAAGGGGACCACCGCCATGATCTCGATGAGGCGGCCGCGGCGGATGTCGGTACGAGAAACGATCCACGCCAGAGAGATCCCGACCACCCCGGCCAAGACGGCCGCCAGCGCTGCCACCCAGACGGTGTCCAGGAGTGCGCGCCAGAATCTCGGCTCGGCCAGGCGGAGATAGTGTTTGAGAGTGAAGACGCCCGGCGCTCCGGGAGCGCCTGTGCGGAAGCTCCCAAAGAGGAGCATCCCCATAGGCACGACCACGAGAAACACGCAGACCAGCGCCACGAGTGCCAGCACAGCGCGCTCGATGAGACCGAGCTGCGATCCAGTCTTCATGGCTCAACTCCCGGGAGAGTGACTGGCTGCGGAGACAGCAAGATCCTGACCAGGGCTGGTCAGATCTTCATCGCGACCAGTAGGCGACTCGCTACAGTCCGAAGATGGACCGCCACTCGTCCAGGAGTTTCTCCCGATCCGTCGCGGCGAACTTCTGGTAGTCCACGGAGAGGAACTTGATCTGATTGAACGGCGGATGATACTTCATCGTGGTGTCGGTTCGGAACGAGACCCCCGTAAAGGTATTCACTACCAGCTTCTGCCCCTCACCTGAGAGGAGGAAGTCAGACAAAAGCTTGGCGGCATTGGGGTGCGGCGCGTTGGATGCGATCACGTGGGCAGTAGGACCGGGGATCGCTCCTTCAGCAGGCCAAATGATCTCAAGAGGAACGCCTTTCTCGATGGAGTACGCGGCGCGGTAGGTGAGGAGCCCGATGCTGGCCACGACTTCACCCGACGCCAGCCAGGACTCCTCCTGGGCTCCGCCCGTGGCCCATTTGATGTTGAGCTTGGCGAACGGCTTCCACCAGTCCGGCCCGTACCGCTCCTTCAAGGCGAAGAACTGCTCGACGCCGGTGCCCCGATAGCGCGGGTCCGACCCCGTGACCTTGCCTTTCCATTTCTCCACGAACTCCGGCTTCACGAGGTCGGTATAGGTTTTGATCGAGCCCTTCGGGACATACTTCGTGTTCACAGCGATGGCCAAGACGGCGAAGCGTGAGGCGTACCAGAATCCGGGATCCTTGAATTCCTTGGGCATGGACTCCCCCTCGGGCGAGCGGTATTCGAGGAGCAGTCCCTCCTTCTTCCAGTTCATGAAGACCGGGATCTCGGTCATCTGCATGACATCGATCACGTTCTTGCCGGCCCGCCGCTCGGTCAGGTACTTCTCGATGATCTTGGCGCTGGCGTTCCGATAGAGGTTGGCCTTGACTCCCGGATACTTCTTCTCGAACGCCCTCAGAACCTGGCTGTACTGCTCGGCGGGGCCGGATGAGGCGAGGGTCACCTCGCCTTCCTTCTTGGCGGCCTCGTACAGCTTCGCGCGGTCGTCGGCCGCGGGCGCCTCGGGCGCCGTGGTGGTGGCGAACAGGACCATGACAGCCAGCAGGCCTGCGACGGCGAGCGATCGGTTCACGTCGGTTCCCTCCCCTCTCACCTGACCTTGCTCGGCCGAGTCATC
>JACOUJ010000225.1 GCA_016177865.1 Candidatus Rokuibacteriota bacterium | reverse complement strand
ACGTCGCCGCGGATGAACTTGCTGGGGACGCCGATCCCCACGTGGTCGTCCTGGCAGGCGAGGAGGCGTCCAGGGCGGATCCAGGTGTCGACGGCCTGCGGTGGCAGCTTGTCCTCGAGGGCCGTGAGAAGGCGTTCCCAGGGGGCGTCGTGCATACTGGCTCCTGTTTCGCACCACTTATCCACCGCTGTGGATAACCCGGCGGGGTACGATCGCGCCAAACGAGAATCCGGTTTGCTGGCTTGGTGACGGAGGCCAGCGCGATCCGGCGCGTCAGCTCTTCGCGAGCCGCTTGATCTCGCGCCTGGGGAGTCCCTCGAGCCGGCGGAGCAGCACTTTGACCCGGCGTTCGGACGTGTGATCGGCCAGGATCAAGCGCTTGGACCGGCCGCCGTTCACGATGAAGGCGACCCAGTCGTCGAGGTGAGGCGTCCCGCGCCACTGGATCACGACGCCGCTTCGGAGTTGTTTCCGACCCTCGGACTTGGCTAAGGGCTTCCGCGGGACGTCCATCGATTCCCTCCCTCGATGAATCAAGAGAAGACGCCGTCAACGCCGTCTATGAATGTTCGGTGTCGCGGTTCCTGTCAAGCATTTGTTTCATCAGTCGAGATGCGGCCAGGCGACGCCGAGATCGTTGAGCGCCTACATTTATCGGTGTTCGCTCAACGCTCCTTTCAGGGATCTCGATCTGTGGCGGTTTCGTGGCCGGCGCATGTCTTGAAGGCGCCATGGGACCTGCGGATCGCACGCCGTGGATATCGGTGGATAAGTGGATAAGTTCGTCCAGCCTGTCTTGCGGACTCTCTTTGCGCGCGGCGCCGCTGGACCTCGGTGGACACCCAAACCCGTGTCCCGGTTAGAAACCTCATCGGCACTCGCATCATCCTGTGGCGAGGCTCAGTGCGCACGTCTGAGCCCGAAGTCAGCGCCTTGGCGGATCGTGATCGAGTCGCTACCACGAAGAGCCGGGGCGGACGCGAGCTTGGACGGCCCCACTGCCGGTCGGAGGCAGGGTGGGTCACGCGAACCGGTTGGGCCGATGCGTGTTCCCCGCCTCCTGCAAGTCGGTGGTCCCGGAACAGGCGCGGCACTTCGGACGCCCGCCGACTTGCCCCCGGTCGCGGAGTTCGGTACCGTGGTGGTCGATGTGGGAAGAGCACTGCGGTTTGTGCTGGCGTGCGGCCGTGGTGCGCGAGTGGGCCGACCGCCCCGGCTGGCTCGAGGTCGAGTGTCCGGTGTGCGGCCCCTATCGTGTCGAGCGCCGGTTCTGGGTGACGGCCCACCTGAAGAAGGCCCGGAACCCGCGCGTCTTCCGGAGCCTGGCCGGGTGGCTCGCCGAGCATCGCGAGCGGGACTGGCTCCCCGAGATCCCCTTCGAGGACTGGGAGGCCGTCGTTCCGCCTCCTGACGCACCCGGTCCGCGGAGGCGGTAAACCGAGAAGTCCAGGACGTTGGGCTCCTTGACCGCCCGTTCAGGATCACTTGGCGACCCCGGATGGGAGCGCCGGACAACCGCCCGCCCCAAGGGGCACCGCGTGTCTCAGTCACATGCCCCCCGGTCGGGTGGCGGCGGCTTCCAGGCGGCCGGGGCCGGCCCGGCTCAGGGCCGGGCCCCGGGGGGCGGGGGAAAGGTTTTGAGAACCCCTGGGGGAAAGGTTTTGAGAATCAGCCCGTCAGCTGGGGGAAACCTTCTCGGAAATCACAGGCCGTATGGGTAGCGGGTCAGCTTGAACGCTTAGGCCGTCCGCTGAGTAATCTCCTGCCCGCACGTCGGGCATTTGTAACGTGTGATCTTGCGGTCCTTGTCGTGTCTACGGGGGTCAGCAGACGGCATGGGTTTCCCCTTGTCGGGGCAGTGCGAGGTCGGACACTTCGGTGGTTCCGCCATGGCTACCTCCTGCGATGCCCGGGCGAAGCTTACCCGACCGGAGCCTCGGCAGACACCGGGTGAAGTCCAAAGCTGGACGGACTTCGGCCGGTTCTCCGGGTTCGAGCGATTGTCCGTGAAGTGCTCGCCGACTCATTCGCGAATGATCAGATTCATAGCGGTGAACGAGAGCCGAAACTCCTTGTGAGACGGGTAGTTATGTGGCGTGGGGTTGGGGCGAGTTGGGGCTCGTCGGTGGGCGTTCACGGACAAAACACGGACAACTCGCAGAGACGAATTGACTGATCCCTCAGGCTTCGCCCCGAATCCGGACCGCGTGCTCCTCCACGATCCAAAGCCTCCGGGCGACCGGATCCGTCCTCAGGACGGGAAGGATGCGGCGGATCGCGGCCAAAACATGCCGCTTGTCCTGCTTCGTCATTCTCAGGACGACAATTCCGGGATACTCCTCCGGCGGATATGTCCGGATGTCACCGAATTCGACGTCGAGCGTAACGAGGATGCGTCCTTCCCGTCTGAGGGTCTCGCTGAGCTGGGCATCCTCGGCGCCCGCGAGTCCCTGGCTTGTCACCGTGGCCGCCTCGTGGCCCGCCTCGCGGAGCACCGCAGCCACGTCCTCGGGAAGATTCTCGTCGACCTTGAAAGCGAGCGGGTGATCGGGCACTACGCCGCGCCGGGCACGAGAGGGATGACCCGCTCACGCGCCAGGTCGGCCGCATACGCGATCGCCGCCTGGATGTCCTCGGGGCGCAACGTCGGATAGCTCCGCAGGATCTCCTCGGTGGGGACGTTGGCGGCGAGGTTGTCTAGCACCACCGATACCATCACGCGAGTGCCCCGGATGCAGGCCTTCCCGTGACACACCCGCGGATCGACCGTGATGCGGTCTTGCCAGTTCATGTCCTTCTTCCCCCTCTTGTGGCGATCCCCACTCCGGCTTCGCTGCCCCTCGAGCAAACCCGGTGACCAGGGCGGTCAGCTCTCCTTGGCGCGGAACGTATACGCAACTTCCTTGAACTCCGCTGGTGAGATCACGCCAAGCTGATCTGTGACCCGCCTTCTCATCTCCACGGCCATCTCGATGATTGGCCCTAATTCTTCCCGACGAATCGTGTCCGGAGCTCGATCTGGATAAAGCAGCTTCAGGAACCCTGCGGCCGTCCTCTGCTCTAGAAGCTGTTTGGTGACGGTCCTTGTCAAGTCTCGTGCGAGCCGAAAGTCCCGCGATAGTCGCGGTGCGGCGCTCACTCGGATCGCGTCCAAGGCACCAGAAACGTCGACAGTGAGCGTCGAAGTACTGAGACGTCGCAGCGAGCGAGCGATCTCACGTGGCTGCAGTGAGGCAGCCACGTTCCCCGGTTCGAGGAGATCGGCTGGTACGTTGACCCCGATCTTGAGAGCTGCTCGCAGGGCAGCACTCCTGGCCTCCGCATTCGAGGCCGCATCAAGAAGAAGCTTGGGAAACCGACGGCGAAGATCCGCTTTCGTCTCTCGAGTTGGGTTGGGCGAGAGCGCACTGTCACTTGTCATGAAGGAGACCTGGCGAAGAACTCGCTGTGGTCCTCTAATTGCGTCGAGCAGCAAGCGTCCCGTACTCGTCGAGAGCCGCCTGCCACTCCGCGAGGTCCTCGGCGGTCCATTGATCGAGGTTCTCGCGGGTCACCAGCATGCCAGTGCGGCGGTAAGCGTGGATCTTGGCGGCATCGATCCCGGCCGCCTTCATCGCGGCCGCGACCGTGGCGACGAGCGACTCCTCCTCGATCGGGCGGGGCTCGTCGGCCTTTGGGTCGAAGAAGACGGGGTCGTCGGGGCCGGGGGCGCGGCCGAATTTCGCCCGGAAGGCATCGCGCTGGCGCTCGAGCAGTTCGCGCTGCGTTGAGTCGAGGCGAACCGTCCGTCTGCGGGGTCTCTTCCCTCGCGCCATCCCGCCCCCGAGCTCCGGAGCACCCTGCGCCGGGCCAGCCACAACGAGAACACGGACAAAACGGCTGAGGGGTTAGCCGGGTGTGCCGGAGCCACTCGCGCCACGTGGTCCACCCCAGCGCGATCCGCCGCGGGAGGTAGGGCTCCATCGCCCGCACCGCGCGCTGCGTCTCGATTCCGCCGACCCAGACGGTGAGCCCGAGCGAGACCGTCGGGACGGCCACCGCCACGAAGAACAGGAGCGGGTGCTCGGCGCGGTAGGCGTAGGCGAAATGCCACCCGAGGTATCCCATCGTGGGATAGACGGCGGCCGCCACCGGCCACTCCACCACCTTGTTCACCACGTGCCGGATGAGCTGGGCGAGGTTGAACGCGCTCGGCGCGCGCCGCCACGTGGCCCAGAGGTGCGCCACGTCGTCCAGCACGCCCTTGTACCAGCGCGCGTTCTGGCGGACGATCTTGGCCTTGGTCTCGGGGAGGTCGGTCAGCTCGATCATGGGCATGGCGCGGATCAGGATGCCCCGGGCGCCGAGCATGTAGCCGAGCGTGGAGTCCTCGGTGGCCCCGCGCGTCGGGAAGCCGCCGAGGGCCTGCAGCACATCGAGCCGCACGAACTGGTTGTGGCCGAGGCAGATCTGGGAGCGGCGGAAGCAGAACTCCAGGGCCGGTCGGACCCAGCGGGCGAGGGCGGCCGGCAGGGACCGGAGGACGGCCCCGATCAGCCGAATGCGCCGGACCTCGTTGATGAGCCGGGCGATCGAGACCCGGATGAAGATCGAGGACTGCTGGATCGCGCAAATGCGCCCGCGCGTGTCGAGCGCCGCCCAGTTGCCGAGGGAGAGCGTCACCCCCTGATAGGCGAGCGCCCCCCGCCCGCCGAGCTCCTCGCCGGCGATCCAGCGGTACGTGTCGGGACCGGGGACCGAGTCGGCGTCGGAGACGGCGACGAACACGCGGCTCGGGTCGAGCGCGTGATCCTTGAGCACCGCCGCGAGGGCCTCGGGGCGGAGCGCCCAGTTGAGCTGCTCGGCCTTGCGGCCCGGTCCCGGCATGACGAGGTGGCTGAGCCGCTTGGCCTCGTAGGGCGGCAGCTCGGCGATGAGGCGGCGGCAGAGCGCCCCGGTGCTCTCGCCCATCGCCGGGTGCGGCGCCTCGTCCTCGGCCGCCTTGGTGACGACGACGTAGCAGACCTTCGCGTGGGGGTACCGCGCGGCGAGGAGCCCGCGGAGCGTCGTGGCGATACCCGGCTCCTGGTACGCCGCGACGAGGTGGAGAAAGATCGGCGCCCGGGAGTCCTGCTCGAGGGCCTCGTCCGTAGGCCAGGC
>JACOUJ010000224.1 GCA_016177865.1 Candidatus Rokuibacteriota bacterium | reverse complement strand
GGGAAGGCCAACGAGGGCGAAGACCAGACACGCGACGGGGATGGAGAACTTCTTGTGCCACTCCACCAGAAAGGGATTCGGGTTCCCCTGCGTCCGAGCGACGTCGCTGGCCATCTTCTGAAGCTCATCCAGGGTCATCTCTCTGTCGCCCTTGGGGGCCTGGGCTGCCGCGACGAGGGGATTTTCTATCGCGAGGGTGAGGTCGTAGATGGCGAAGGCGACCTGTCGATACGTTGCGCGGGTCTTGGCGTCCATTTCATGGACGATGCCGTCGAGGAGACGGAGGGTGATGCGTTTCGTGACCTCATCGGAGATCAATCGTCCCTCTTTCGCCGTGATGATTCGGGAAAGGGCCGGGTCGCGATCGTCAGAGATGAAGAGCCCCCGGAGTCCGACCTGTGACGGCGAGATCTCCTCCACGTAGATGACGAAGTGGCCAAAGGCATCGTTGAACACCCGTTCTTTGATGCCGGTGGAAGCCCGGGCTTGTAAGATTCGGAAGACAAGTTGCTTAAAGGAGAGGTTCCCCCAAGGGACTGCCTCGACAAAGAGAAAGAAGGTCGCGAGGACGGCTAGAGCGGCCACTCCAAGGACCGGACGGAGAAGGCGAATCGGGCTGACTCCGGAGGCCTTCAGGGCGACGATCTCCATGTCTCCGGAGAGTCGAGTGAAGCAAACCAGGATGGCGAGGAGTAGGGCCATCGGGATGGTGAGGACGAGGAAGGCCGGCAGAATGTAGACGAGAAGCATTCCAACCATCCAGCCCGGGACCCCTTTGTTGATGAGAAGCTCGGTCAGGTCGAAGATCTTGTCGATGAGGAGAAAGAATGTGAAGAGGATGAGCCCAAGGAAAAATGGGGGAAAGAATTCTTTGTAGATGTAGCGATCCAGGGTCCTCAGCACAAAATCACTCTCGACACATTGTAGAGGTCCTCTCGCGAGTTGTAAATCCCATCCAGCGAATGCTAGAATTCACGGTGTGACAGACCCCGGGGATCGCTACGACCCACGTCAGGTGGAGGAGCGTTGGTACCGGGTCTGGGAATCCCGAGGCTACTTCCACGCCGTTCCCGGCTCCCCGAAGAAGCCCTACGCGATCGTCATCCCTCCGCCGAACGTAACCGCCTCGCTCCATCTGGGCCATGCCCTAAACAATGTGCTCCAGGACGTTTTGGTGCGCTGGAAGCGGATGGAGGGGTGGAACGTGCTGTGGCAGCCGGGGACCGACCACGCGGGCATCGCGACCCAGAACGTCGTGGAGCGCCAGCTCGCCGCCGAGGGAACCACGAAGGCGGCCTTGGGGCGGGAGGCCTTCGTTGAACGGGTTTGGCGATGGAGGGAAGAGTCTGGCGGGACGATCATTCGTCAACTCAAGCGCCTCGGGTGCTCGTGCGATTGGACCCGTGAGCGTTTTACCATGGATCCCGGCCTCTCGGCGGCCGTGCGCGAGGTCTTTGTCCGCCTCTGGGAAGAGGGGCTCATCTATCAGGGAGATTATATTGTCAATTGGTGCCCGCGTTGCCAGACGGCGATCTCTGATCTCGAGGTGGAGTACGAGGAGCGGGACGCCCACCTCTACTACATCAAGTATGGCCCCCTCACTCTCGCCACGGTTCGTCCCGAGACGAAGCTCGGGGATACCGCCCTGGCTGTCCACCCGAGAGACAAGCGCTACGCCAAGTACGTCGGTCAAACCCTTACGGTCCGCTCCGTCGATGGGGAGATCGCGCTCAAGGTCATCGCCGACACCGCCGTGGATCCGAAGTTCGGGACCGGCGTTGTGAAGGTGACCCCTGCCCATGATGCCGCCGACTTTGAGATTGGCCGCCGGCACGGCCTTGAGGTTCGCCAGGTCATCGGCGGGGACGGGAAGATGAACGCCCTGGCAGGAAAATACGCTGGCCTCGACCGATTCGAGGCCCGCCAGCGGATTGTGAGCGACCTCGAGACCCTGGGGCTCATCGAGCGGATCGAGCCCTACCGCCACCGCATCGGCGTCTGCTACCGCTGCTGGACGGTCGTGGAGCCTTTGGTCTCGACGCAGTGGTATGTTCGGACGAGGCCGCTGGCCGAGCCTGCCATCAAGGCTGTCCGGGAAGGCAAGATCCGGATCGTTCCTCGAGGCTGGACGCGGACCTATTTCTCCTGGATGGAAGGGATTCGGGACTGGTGCATCTCGCGCCAGATCTGGTGGGGGCACCGGATTCCGGTCTGGCACTGCGACGCCTGCGGGATCCTGATTGTCTCTCGCGAAGACCCGGCGCAATGTGACCAGTGTGGCGGTCCGCTTCGCCAAGAGACAGATGTCCTCGACACTTGGTTCTCCTCGGCGCTTTGGCCGTTCTCGACTCTCGGTTGGCCAGAAGACACCCCCGAGCTTCGCACGTTCTACCCGACAGCATGCCTCGTCACGGGATTCGACATCCTCTTCTTCTGGGTGGCCCGGATGATCATGATGGGACTCCGTTTTATGGGAGATGTCCCGTTCCGTGATGTCTACATCCACGCCCTGGTCCGGGACATGGAGGGGAAGAAGATGTCCAAGTCCCGGGGAAACGTCATTGATCCTTTGGAGGTCATGGATAGGTTCGGGACCGACGCCCTCCGGTTCACCCTGGCCGCCCTGGCGGCTCAGGGGCGGGATATCCGGCTTTCGGAGGAGCGGATCGAGGGCTACCGAAACTTCGCGAATAAGCTCTGGAATGCCGCGCGCTTTGTCCTGACCAACCTCGACGGGTATGCGCCAGCCGGGGCGAAGGACGTCGCGCTATCGCTGCCTGACCGCTGGATCCGAAGCCGGTTGGCCCGGACGGTTACCGCGGTCAAGAAAGGGCTCCAAGCCTATCGCTTCAACGACGCGGCCGGGGCCATCTACCAGTTTCTTTGGCACGAATTCTGTGACTGGTATGTCGAGTGCTCGAAGCTTGCCCTCTACCGGGGAGAAGATCCCCTGGCTCGTGCCTTGACGCAGAAGGTCCTCGTCGAGACTCTGGAGGTCACGCTCCGGCTCCTCCATCCCTTCATGCCGTTCATCACCGAGGAGATCTGGCAACGCCTCCCCAAGGGGAAGAAATCTCCTGAGAGCATTATGATTGCCGATTTCCCTCGAGTTCCTCGCGCGGCCCGCGATCCCGGCGCCGAGGCCGAGATGGAACTCCTCATGGCCGTGGTCGGCGCAATCCGAAATATTCGGGGTGAGATGGGAATCCCTCCGCTTCGTCCCCTCACGGCCGTGGTGAGGCCGACCGAGACCCAGGCGGCCGCGCTGCGGGCGAATCAGCCTTTAGTTGAGGCCCTAGCGCGCATTAGGCTTTCGGTTGACCCGGGGGCCAGACGCCCTCACAGCTCGGCCATGGCCCTGGTGGCTGGCATGGAGTGTTTTGTTCTGCTCGAAGGGGTAGTGGATCTCGCGGCCGAGGCCCGTCGGCTTACAAAAGAGTTAGGCAAGGCCGAGGAGGCGCTTCGCTTTGTCGAGGAGAAGCTCAGTCGCCAGGAGTTTCGTGCCCGGGCACCGGCGGAGGTGGTGGAGCGGGAGATCGAGCGGCGCGATGAGTTGATCCAGACGGTCCGACGGCTCGGGGAGAGCCTGGAGCGGGTCCGTGCGACCCAGAACTAGTGCCGGCGCGTCTCATGTCATCCCTGCGGACGATCCAGCCCTGTTTGCCGAGATCCGTCCCCGCCTGCCCGTGGGGAAGATGGGGGCTCGCTTTTTGGCGTGCCGTGAGACCGCATCGACCAACACCCTTGCCCTGGTCCTCGGTGCCCGCGACGCTCCGGAGGGGAGCGTGGTCGTGGCTGACTACCAGACCGCGGGCCGGGGCCGCCAGGGACGAGGATGGATTGCCCCGCCAGGAACGAGCCTCCTCGTTTCGGTCCTCCTCCGCCCGAACTCCCCCCCGGATCGGATCCCGCAGCTCTCATTGGTTTGCGGAGTAGCGGCCCGTGAGGCCCTCGCCCTCTCTGGCGTCGAGACCCACCTCAAGTGGCCCAACGACCTCCTCCTCCACCGAAAGAAAGTCGGGGGAATCTTGCTCGAGGCGATCTCTGGTCCCCTTGGAAATCCAGCGGTGGTCGTCGGCATGGGCCTGAATGTGAGCCAAACACGCGAAGACTTTCCCCCCGAGCTTCGGGATCGCGCCACCTCACTGGGGATCGAGAGTGGGTGCCCCATGGACCGCGGGGTCCTTCTCGAGCTCTTGCTCTCGTGTCTGGATCGTTGGTACGTGACGTACCTTCGGGATGGGTTCGCGCCAGTTCGCGCCGCTTGGCTCGACGGAGCCGCCGGACTCGGTCACTGGGTCCATCTGAATGGCCAGGCGGGGAGGGTGGTGGATCTCGGGAGTGACGGGTCGCTGATCCTCGAGACCAGCGGAGGCCGCCGACTCCACATTCGAGCGGGGGAGGTCTCAGATTATGCTTCTGGTCATTGACGTCGGAAACACCAACACCGGCCTCGGCGTCTATGATGGCGCGCGCCTTTTGGT
>JACOUJ010000223.1 GCA_016177865.1 Candidatus Rokuibacteriota bacterium | reverse complement strand
TCACCCGCCGGGCCGCCAGCGCCGCGAGGTGAGGCTCGAGGAGGAGACGCACCTCCGTGAGGTGGGCGATCGTGACCTTGCGGAGGCGCAAGAGGGTCGAGAACGATTCTTTCAGGGGGCGAAGGTCCACGTCGGCGACGAAGGCCCCGCCGCCATAGCCCCGCTTGACCGAGAGGAGGCCAGCCATTTCCAAAGAGCGGATGGCCTCGCGGACGGTCACGCGGCTCGATTCAAACTGGCGGACCAATTCCCTCTCCGAAGGAAGCTTATCCCCTGGGAGGAGGTGGCCACTGTAGATGGCATCGCGAAGCTGCTGCGCGATCTCCTGGGAAGCCCGCGGACCCTTGATAGACGCAAGCTCGAGATTCATCGGGCTAATGTTAGACCTTAATCAAAGGCTGTCAAGCCCTTTCTTGACGCGCAGAGGACTGTGTCCTGGGGAAGAAGTGAGGAGGGAGCTTTAGCGGGTCTTGCCCATCACGTCGACGCCGTCGCCGTGCTCCCAGTCAAAGCTCCAGACGCGAACCTGAAATCCGGTCTCTTGCCCGGTGGGCCGGAGCGGAATCCAGAAGGGCCGACTCTGTCCCCGAAACATCGACCCGCCGTAGGTCACACCCCTGGCCCGGCTCACTACTTTGCCCCCCTGATCGAGTCCCACCACCTCCACCGTGACTCTCGCCACCACCCCGCCCACTTGCTCGGCCGTCACGATCCCCGATACGATGACCTGTGCCTCTTTCCGCTCGAGGGTCCAGTGAAGGCCGAAGAAGCCGTCCATCTGCCCGAGTGAGTGCTGGGCAAAGTGCTCGGGCGGAGGCGGATAGGAAGAGGTGTACCGGATCCCGCCGCATCCGGCCAGGAGACCCGCGAGGGCAATGAGGACCAATCGAAAAAGCGGGGTGCGGTTCAGTTCTTCCCTCCGTCCCGGCCGTCACCGGATCGGATGTAATCTGGGTCGATAAACTCTACGGCAGAAAGGAAGAGGACCGTCTTTCCATTCCAGTCCTGGAGGGAAGCGTGGACGCCGGTCCGGTGAAGAAGCGCGTAGCCGATCGGGCGACCGTCTCGACCCGGAAGGGTCACCGCCTGATAGTGGGCCGGAGACTTCACCAGGGCGAGGTGCTCTCGCCCGCTCCCCTTTCCAACCGAATACTCCCATAACCACCCTCCGCTACCCGTGGGGTAAGAAGTCTCCCAGGCTTCCACTCGGGGGCCCCCGGGCCGGGTGTAGAGCACAGCGGCGATGACCTCGCCATCTGGCTGCTTTGTGGGGGCCAGGGCCGAGAGAACACGGACATCGTACTCGCCCGACGGGACCTCCCCTACCGGAGTCACCGGTCTCAGAGTCCCCATCACCCCCGCGCACCCGGCGAGGGCAAGGGCTCCGGCAAGAGCGAGTATTCCCCATCGCTTCGTTGAGGTCACGGCACACCTCCTGATCTGTCCATGAGGAGCCGGAAGGCCATCAGCACCATTACAAGTATAACCAGGAATCCTTCGGGTTGGTTCCGATTCTCACCGAGCCCGAACTAGCGGGATGCTGAAGAACCGGTCAGGGGAACGACAACGAGACGACTCCGGCCGGACGCGAACATGCCTTCAAAATCTGTCACGGTCCCGATGAGAAGCATTGGCTCACCCCGAGGCTGGAGCGGGGCCACCGCAAAGTCCGCCACATACGCGAGGCGCTCCGTCTGCCAGACCTCATCGAGATCGTCGCCCTTCCACTGAAGCGCGATCACCTCGCCATTCGTGAACGTCCGAAGCCGCTCGAAGACCCCAATGGTTTCGTGGTTTCGGCTCACCAGGAGCCCGGTCCCCTGACCCGGAAGATTGACCGCCAGGATCCGTCCGGGAAGCTGGAAGCCTTCCTCCGAGTCATCATTCTGGCCCCGCTTCTCCACCATGTAGAGCGCGGTCTGGCCATATCTGGCGCCCCTCGCGAGAATTCTCCCTTGGGAATCGTACAGGATGAGCGGACTCCGCGCCTGGAGCGAAGCCACCTCCGCCCGGCCATCCGCATCCAGGTCGGCCATGGCAAACGAATAGAGGGTCACGTGGCCCGGAAGCGCGAGGGGCTCGCCGGAGACGAGCTGGTTGCCGCGCCACACAAGGCGTCGGACCAGACCATCAAACATCTTCTCCCGGCCGCGCCCCTGTCCCACGAGGGTCGGGCCCTCGGGGAGCTGGACCACCCGGAGATGCCACGGGAGGCTCGACACCACGGGGCGCAGATCGGAGCCGCGCCACTCGAGGACGAAGGAACTCATCGAGTCGCCCGCCGCCACTGCGGTCACGTAGATCTCGGCAAGCCCGTCGCCGTTGAGGTCCGCCACATCCACCCCGAGGTATTCAAGTGAGCGCCCCGTGGTGTACCGGGTCACGAGCTCCAGGTCGCTCCCCTGCCACCGATAGACGTGCACCTCACGCTTTGCGAGGAGGACGATGTCGTTCGCGCCGTCCTGATCCACGTCGCCGACCCCGAGCCCTCGGATCTCCAGCGCGAGCGGGCGACTGATCCAGGGCTTCGCGGGCGCTTCAGGCTGGGGGCGGGCCGGTGAGCTCGGAGCGGCGCGCGCTTCAGGCTCGGGCCGGGCCAGCGGGCTTGTAGGCGCCGGGACAAACCGGCCCACGGCCGGGGGCGGAGGTGCCGGCCCGAGTGTGGCAAAGCGCTTTCTGACCGACTCGGCCAGCACACCCACTTTAGGAATCACGCTAGACATCCCCTCGCCGTCCGCGACGAAGCGACCCACCAAGCGCCCGCTCCGGAGATCAAGCAGTCCGGCGTCGAGACTGAACGCTTCGCCGGTCTTCGTGAAGCGGCCAAACAGGAGATAGTCGGCTCCCGCCGATCGCGCCAGCGCCTGAGCCTCCTGCTCGGTCAACGAGAGCGTCGGGCGCCCCTTGAGAATTTCCCTGACCTTCACCGTCACACGCTTGGACGGCCCATGCGCCGAATCCTCCCGCACTCCACGAGGAGCGGGCGACGCCGATGAGAAACATGGCTTTAAGGGAGTTGAGCATCCAT
>JACOUJ010000187.1 GCA_016177865.1 Candidatus Rokuibacteriota bacterium | reverse complement strand
CGGGAGTAATATAAGGACCTGCGGGCCTGAGGCCGAGATGACCAATCAAGATGGTCGATGATGCATCCTTTCTCGTCTCGCGCGAGGAGGCCGGGCTCCGCCTCGATCGCTTCCTCGCCCGCCGTTGTCCTGACCTCTCCCGGAGTCGTCTTCAGGCCCTGATCGCCGCCGGTGAAGTCGAGGTGGCCGGCCTCAGGCCAAAGGCCAGCCGCCCCCTCAAGGCCGGCGAACTGATCACCCTGCGGGTCCCGCCTCCGGTCCCGCTCGACCTCAGCCCCGAACCGATCCCGCTCGATGTGGTTTATGAAGATGAGCAGTTGTTGGTTGTCGTGAAGCCGGCTGGCCTCGTGGTCCACCCCGGGGCGGGTCACTCGACCGGCACTCTGGTTCACGCGCTTCTCTACCACTGCCCGAACCTTTCGGGCATCGGCGGAGTCCGACGTCCCGGGATCGTGCATCGTCTTGATCGGGGGACCTCTGGCCTCTTGGTTGTCGCGAAAACGGACCGGGCCCATCGGGCCCTCTCGGCTCAGCTCAAAGCGCGGAGCGTCGAGCGAAGGTATCTCGCTCTCGTCAACGGTCGGCTTCCTCACCGTGAGGGGGTGATCGAAACCGCGATCGGACGCGATCCGCGCCACCGCCTCCGCATGGCGGTGCGACCGGTTGGGCAAGGGAAAGCTGCCGTCACCCACTTCACTGTGCTGGAAGCCTTTGACCGCTTCACCTCCCTTGAAGCCCGCCTCAAGACGGGGCGGACCCATCAGATTCGCGTCCACCTCTCCCACCTCGGCTTCCCCGTGGTCGGTGATGAGACCTACCGCAGCCGTCGCGTCGCAGGGGCTTTTCAAGATCCTGAGCTTCGCCGCCTTGTGCGGGACCTCAACGGCTTCGCGCTTCACGCCGCCACCCTGGGCTTCACTCACCCGGTCACCGGCGTGGGGCTTGAATTCTCGGCCCCGCTCCCCGCCGCCTTCGAGCGCCTCCTCGCCTACCTCCGCACGTCCCACCGCTGAATGGATGGCCTGGCCCGGGGCCCCGCGAGCCAACCCGCGCCTGCAGTTCTTTCAGTTCTTGGCAGGCATCGCAGACAACCCGTCATCACAAGGCGCCTGCGTCCATGCTATGATTTACTAAATGAGGGCGAACCGGCGGGGCGGATGAAGGCATCCACGAACGGGCTGCGGGTGGTCGCCATGGGCGGCGGGACAGGGCTTCCGGTGGTTCTCGCCGGCCTCAAGCGCTTTTTGGGGGGGCGGCTCGGGGAGCTCACGGCCATCGTCACGGTCACGGATGACGGTGGGAGTTCGGGCCGGCTCCGCGACGAGCTTCAGATCCTGCCGCCCGGGGACATTCGCAATTGTCTGGTCGCCCTGGCTGAAGTTGAGCCGCTCATGGCCCAGCTCTTTCAGCATCGCTTTCGCGGGGGCGGGGGACTGGCAGGTCACAGCTTCGGCAACCTCTTTCTTGCCGCGCTCGCCGATGTGACCGGCGACTTCCTGCAGGCCATCCGTGTGTCCTCCAAGGTCTTGGCGGTGCGCGGCACGATCCTTCCCTCCACCCTGGAGAATGTGCAGCTTTCGGCCGAGCTCGAGGACGGGACCGTGGTCACGGGGGAGTCACAGATCCCCAAGGCCGGGCGCAGGATCCGCCGCGTGATGCTGGAGCCACCCGACTGCCGGCCGTTGTCGGAAGCCCTCGAGGCCATTGACCAGGCGCACGCGATCGTCCTGGCCCCGGGCTCCCTCTATACGAGCCTCATCCCGAACCTCCTGGTGCCAGGTATGAGCGATGCCCTGAGGAACGCCTCGGGGCTCAAGATCTATGTGGCCAACCTGATGACCGAGCCCGGGGAGACAGATGACCATTCACTGTTCGCCCACCTGGAGGCCCTCTTCGCTCACGGTGGACCGGGGACCATCGAAGGCGTGGTGGTCAATCGGCAGCCGCTGCGCCCAGCCCTGATCGAGCGGTATCGCGCGGCCGGTGCCGGGCCGGTCCAGCTCGATATGGAGCGGGTTAAGACCCTTGGGATTTGGGCCGTGGAAGGGGAGCTTATCGGGTCGAGCGAGGTTGTGCGGCACCACCCCCAGAAGCTCGGGAGGCTCTTAATGAGCCTTCTCGACGACTCGACCCAGCGACAGTAGGTTCAAGATGGCTAATCTTTCCGTGGTGATCCTGGCGGCGGGCATCGGCAAACGCATGCGATCCCGCAAGGCCAAGGTCCTTCACCGGCTCGGAGGCAAGCCGCTCATTGCCTACCCGGTAGGCCTCGCGCGCGAGCTTCGGGCAAAGATCATTGCCGTGATCGTGGGGCGCGATGCCGACGCGGTGAAGGCTGCGCTGACCGGCGTGCACGGGCTCAGCTTCGCGGACCAGCAGGAGCAGAAGGGGACCGCCCACGCCCTCCTCCAGGCGCGCCCGCTTCTCGCCCAAGAGGACGGCGACCTCTTGGTTCTCTACGGGGATGTCCCACTGCTCCAAATGGAAACAGTCCGCGATCTCCTTCACACTCACCGAACCTCTGGCGCCACGGCCACGCTTCTGACGATGACCGTGGACCAGCCGGCGGGGTACGGACGCATCGTCCGGGAGGGCGGCCGACTGGTCCGGATCGTGGAGGAGGGGGGAATACGCCCTTCCGGACGTCGTGCGGCGCCTTCTGGCCGAGGGTCAGCACGTGGAAACGGTCAGCGCGGCAGACCCGGCCGAGCTTCTTGGCGTCAACGACCGACACCAGCTCGCGCATCTCGAGGGAGAGCTCCGACAACGAACCCTTCGGCGTCTCATGACCGAGGGGGTGACGGTCCTCGATCCCCAAACGACCTCCGTCGGCCCCGATGTCAAAATCGGCCAGGACACGATTCTCTCGCCAGGCGTCGTCATCGAAGGGAGGAGTGTCATCGGCGAGGAGTGCGTCATTGGTCTCGGCTGCTCCCTCGAAAACGTCCGGGTCGGAGATCGGGTGACGCTCCGGCCGTACTGCGTCGTGACCGATTCGATCATTGACGCGGGAGCGACGCTCGGGCCCTTCGCTCACTTGAGGCCTGAGAGTGTGGTTCGGGCCGGGGCCAAAGTGGGGAATTTCGTTGAGCTAAAAAAGTCCGTCGTGGGGAAGGGTTCCAAGGTGCCCCACCTCTCCTATGTGGGCGATGCCACGATCGGCGAAGATGTCAATATCGGGGCCGGGACGATTACCTGCAACTACGACGGCGAAAAAAAGCACCAGACGGTCATTCGGGACGGCGCCTTTGTGGGGACGAACTCGAGCCTGGTGGCACCCCTCACCGTCGGGGAGGGGGCCTACATCGGCGCGGGCTCCACCATCACCGAAGATGTCCCGCCGCATGCCCTGGCCC
>JACOUJ010000186.1 GCA_016177865.1 Candidatus Rokuibacteriota bacterium | reverse complement strand
CCGATAACAATGCCGACCCGTGCGACTACCAGATCTCCCAGCGCGCCGACTTTCTCGAGACCGAGGTCGGGCTCGAGACGATGCACTCCCGCCCGATCATCAACACCCGCGACGAACCTCACGCGGACCCGGAGAAGTACCGTCGCCTCCACGTCATCGTGGGGGACGCCAACATGTCGGAGGTGGCCACCTATCTCAAGGTCGGCACGACCGCCATCGTGCTCACGATGATCGAGGACGAGTTCATCGATCGGGATCTCTCCATCGAGACCCCGGTCTTGGCCTTCCGCCACGTCTCCCGGGACCTCACCTGCCGGGAGGTGACCCGACTGAAGGACGGCCGCACCATCCGCCCGCTCGACCTCCAGCGGGAGTTTCTCGAATTGGCCCACAAATACTACCGGAGCATGGATCCGGAGCCTTGGGTCAAGGATGTCCTGGCAAGGTGGGAAGTGGTTCTCGACAAATTGGAGCAGGACCCCATGCAGCTCTCCCGAGAGCTGGATTGGGTGGCGAAGCGCGATCTCATCGAGGCGTACCGGGCCAAGCACGATCTCGACTGGCGCGACTCGCGGGTCACCATGATTGACCTCCAGTACCATGACATTCGTCCGTCGAAGGGGCTCTACTACAAGCTCCTGGAGTCGGACTCGGTGGAGCGGATTGTTACGGACGATGAGATCGCCAAGGCTGTCTTCGACCCCCCCAAGGACACGCGCGCGTACTTTCGGGGGATGTGCCTTCAGAAGTACGGCGAAGAGATCGTTTCGGCGTCGTGGGACTCTGTCATCTTTGATTTCAAAGAGGGCCCTCTCAAGAAGATCTTCATGCTCGAGCCGCTTCGGGGGACCGAGGCCCACGTCCGCCAGCTCCTCGATGACTCCCCGACTGCCCAGGATCTTCTCCAAAACCTCGCCCGCCCCTCCTTCGGGGTATAATACTCCCTGAGCGGGAGGCTTCCGTGCACGAGTCCTGGCGCTCTGGCTTCGCCAACTATCTGACCACGAGCTTCGTGGATTTGCTCCGGGCCGAGTCCCCCCATCTGCTGCCGACCTTTGTCACGGAGGGGGAGGCTGAGGTCCCCCCGATCGCGATTCCCCACGGGACCACCATCCTGGCGTTGAAGTGCCGGGACGGCGTGGTCATGGCCGGGGACCGTCAAGCCACCGAGGGATTCCAGATCGCTCACCGCCGCATCGAGAAGGTCTATAAGGCGGACGAGACGTCGGCCATCGCCATCGCGGGCGCCGCCGGACCATCCATCGATATGGTTCGCCTCTTCCAGACGGAGCTGGAACATTACGAAAAGGTCGAGGGGGAGAACCTCTCCCTGGAAGGGAAGGCCAACAAGCTCGCGCAGATGATCCGGATGAACCTCCCTGCGGCGATGCAGGGGCTCGTGGTGATCCCTATCTTCGCCGGCTACGACGACAAGACCGGCCAGGGCCGGATTTTCATGTATGACGTCACCGGTGGCCGATACGAGGATCTGGACCACTACGCCACCGGGTCCGGCGGCAAAGACGCGCGAAATTCGCTCAAGCGCCTTTACCGGAAGGACCTGGACCGCCAGGAGGCCGTCCGCGTGGCGCTGGAAGCCCTGACAGATGCCGCCGAGGAGGACGTGGGGACCGCGGGGCCTGACTTCGTCAAGGGGATCTTCCCCAGCGTCAAGGTCATTACCCGCACGGAATTCGAAGAGGTCCCGGAGGACGAGGTCCGGCGGATTTCTGAGGCCATCTTCGCCCAGCGACGGGAGGAGGCAGCTTCGTAATGCCGCTCCCCTACTACGTCTCCCCCGAACAGATCATGAAGGATAAGGCGGAGTATGCCCGGAAGGGCATTGCCCGGGGACGCTCCATTATCGCCGTGGAGTATCGGGACGGCATCCTGCTCGTGGCCGAGAACCCCTCGACCCTGCTCCACAAGACTTCCGAGATCTACGACCGGATCGCCTTCGCGGGGGTGGGGAAATTCAACGAGTTCGAGAATCTCAGGATCGCCGGCGTCCGCCACGCGGACCTCCGGGGCTATGCCTACAGCCGGGGGGACGTCACGGCCAAGGCCCTGGCCAACGCCTATTCCCAGGCCCTCGGGAGCATCTTCACGCAGGACATCAATCCGTTTGAGGTCGAGGTTTTGGTTGTGGAAGTACCGGACCGGAACGGGGGCAAGAACGAGATCTACCACATCCTCTACGACGGGACCATCGAAGACGAGGTCCACTACGCGGCGATGGGCGGCCAGGCGGAAGAGATCCGCCAGGTCCTCACCGAAAACTTTCAGGAAGGGATGACGCTCGCCCAGGCCCTCCAGCTCGGGGTGCGGGCCCTCACTGTCACCCAAAACAAGGCACTCAACCCTTCCGACCTGGAGGTTGCGGTCTTAGACCAGACTCGCGAGCGGCGAAAGTTCCGCCGCATCGGCGCCGAAGAGCTCAAGCAACTTCTCGAGCGATAAGATGAAGCGGCGCATCTTCGGCCTCGAGAACGAGTACGGGCTAACCTGCACCTTGAATGGCCAGCGCCGCCTTTCCCCCGACAACGTGGCGCGCTACCTCTTCGAGAAGGTCATCCCCGGGGCCCGGAACGCCAATGTCTTCCTCGAGAACGGGGCCCGTCTCTACCTGGATACGGGGTTCCACCCGGAGTACGCAACACCTGAGTGTGACGACATCCTGGAGCTGGTCGCGCACGACAAGGCCGGGGAGCGCATTGTCGAGGATCTCCTTCACGCCGCCGAGAAACGGCTCCGGGAGGACGGGATCTCCGGGAACATCCTCCTCTTCAAGAACAACACGGACTCCGCCGGCAACTCGTACGGCTGCCACGAGAACTATCTGGTCTCACGCGATGTCTCGTTCCAGCGCCTCTCCGAGGCCCTCATCCCCTTCTTCGTCACCCGGCAGATCTTCGCCGGGGCGGGGAAGGTCCTCCAGACGCCGCGGGGCTTCCATTACTGCCTCTCCCAGCGGGCCCAGCACATCTGCCAGGAGATCTCCGGCGCCACCACGTCCTCGCGCTCCATCATCAACACCCGCGACGAGCCCCACGCCGACGCCGAGAAGTTCCGTCGCCTCCATGTCATCGTGGGGGACTCCAATATGTCCGAGGTCGCGACGTATCTGAAGGTCGGGACGACGGCCCTGGTTCTGGATATGATCGAGGACGGCTTCATGGAGAAGGACCTTTCCCTTCAGTCACCGGTCCAGGCGATTCGAGACATCTCACACGATCCATTACTCCGGGAGACGGTGAGGCTCAAGGATAGTCGCTCGCTGACCGCCCTCCAGATCCAGCGCGAATACCTCGATTACTGCTGGCGCTACTTCCAGGACAAGATGGATCCCCTCGCCAAAGACCTTTTGGCCCGCTGGACCGACGTCCTGGACCGGCTGGAGCAAGACCCCATGCAGTGCGGCCAGGAGGTGGACTGGGTCATCAAGAAGGATCTCATCGAGACGTACATGACCAAGAACCGCCTCTCCTGGCGCGACCCGAAAGTCTCTCTGATTGATCTCCAGTACCACGACATCCGCCCCGACCGAGGGCTCTACTTCGTTCTGGCCCGCCGCGGGTTGCTGGAGCGGATGGCGACCGACGACGCGATCGAGGCCGCCAAGCATACGCCCCCACAGACCACCCGCGCCAAGCTCCGGGGGGACTTTATCCGCCACGCCAACCTGAAGGGCAAGGACTACCGCGTGGACTGGGTCTATCTCAAGCTCAACGACCCGGAGCGCGAAACCATCCTCTGCAAGGATCCCTTCCAGAGCCACGACGAGCGCGTCGAACGCCTCATCCGATCGTTCTAAGCAGTTTCGGGAGACGGCCACGGCGATCAAAACGATGTCCTCATTATCCGGCGCGTCTTGGCCGCGTGAGCGATAGGAGGAGAAGCCATGGGTAAACTGGTCCTTGCGATTATCCTCTTCCTGATCGGCCTTGGGGCCTTCAAGGTCTTGAATAGGATGGCGGATTCGGCCGCTCAACGCACGAGAATCGAGGGACTGGGGCGGACCCTCGGGATCGCGGCCCGGCTGGCCTTAGCGGCAGGCATTCTCATTCCCGTGCTCATCGTGCTCCTCTCCACCCTCGTGGTCGTCCCCGCCGGCCACGTCGGCGTTGCAGTCCTCTTCGGCCAAGTCCGCCCAGCCCAGCTACACGAGGGGCTCAATCTCGTGAACCCCCTCGTGGACGTCATCAAGATGTCGGTCCAGGTCCACAAGCACAGCGGCAAGTATGACGCAGCGTCGAGCGACCTCCAGGCGGTCCATGTTGACATGGTGCTCAACTATCGCCTCCTCCCGGAGAAGGCCCCCGAGGTCT